>CAMFSB010000001.1 GCA_945982465.1 uncultured Faecalibacterium sp.
CCCTTGCGCGCGCCGCGCTTTGATTGTAACGCCGCCGCACGGCGCGCGCAAGGGTCTGCCGCAAAAAAAGAGGGCCCGGCCGGGCGGCAAGGCCCCTGGTTCCCCTTTTTTGCAGGGCCGGCTATCCCCCGGGGCCGCGTTTGCCCGGGCGCGGGGCGCAGGCGACCCGGCGGTTGCCGCAGCCGAGTTTTTGTGTTATGATGGCCGGGAATACACCGCCCTGTTGCACAGCGAGGAGGAACGAGGATGGAACAGCAGGAGATCCGCCGCATTCTACAGGCGCAGAAAGCCTATTTTGCCGCCGGTAAAACGCTGCCCGCGGACAGCCGCATCCGGGCGCTGAAGCGGCTGCGGGCTGTGATCCGGGCGCACGAGGGCGAGATCTGCGGCGCGCTGCAACAGGATCTGGGCAAAAGCGGCTTTGAAAGCTATATGTGCGAAGTGGGCCTGAGCTGCAGCGAGATCAGCTATATGATCCGCCATGTGCGGGCTTTCTGCGCCGAAAAGACTGTGCCCACGCCGCTGGCGCAGTTTGCCGCCCGCAGCTATACCAAGCCCTCCCCTTACGGCGTAACTTTGATCATGAGCCCGTGGAATTATCCCTTTATGCTCACCATCGACCCTCTGGCCGACGCGCTGGCGGCGGGCAACACCGTGGTGCTCAAGCCCAGCGCCTACTCGCCCCACACCAGCGCCGTGCTCGCAAAGATGATCGGCGAATGCTTCGACCCGGCCTATGTGGCGGTGATCCCCGGCGGGCGGGAGGAAAACCAGTGCCTGCTGGGGCAGCCGTTCGACCATATTTTCTTTACCGGCAGCCAGACGGTGGGCCGGGAGGTCATGCGCCGGGCCGCCGAGCATCTGACGCCGGTGACGCTGGAACTGGGCGGGAAAAGCCCCTGCATCGTGGACAGCACCGCCCGCATCCCGCTGGCAGCCAAGCGCATCGTGTTCGGCAAATTCCTCAACTGCGGCCAGACCTGCGTGGCGCCCGATTATATTTACTGCGACGCTTCCGTCAAGGACGCGCTGATTCGGGAGATTGCCGCGCAGATCACAGCGCAGTTCGGGGCCGCCCCGCTGCAAAACCCGGACTACGGCAGGATCATCAGCCAAAAGCACTTCGACCGCATCGCCGCCCTGATCGACCCGCAGAAGGTCGCGGCCGGGGGCAAAACCGACCCGGCCGGGCTGCGCATCGAGCCGACCGTGCTGGACCATGTGAGCTGGGATGACCCAGTGATGCAGGAGGAGATTTTCGGGCCGGTGCTGCCGGTGCTGACCTACCGCACGCTGGACGAAGCGATTCAGGCCATCAACGCAAGGCCTCACCCGCTGGCGCTGTACCTGTTTACCCAGAACCGGGAGCACGCCCGCATGGTCACGGGCCGCTGCGCGTTTGGTGGCGGCTGCATCAACGACACGGTCATCCATCTGGCCACCAGCCAGATGGGCTTTGGCGGCGTAGGGGCCAGCGGCATGGGCGCCTACCACGGCAGGGCAGGCTTTGAGGCATTTTCGCACCGCAAGAGCATTGTGGACAAGAAAACCTGGCTCGACCTGCCCATGCGCTACCAGCCCTACCGGCCGGTTTACGAAAAACTGCTGCGCCTGTTTCTCCGCTAAGCGGGCTGCACACAACAAGCCAAAAACGCGATGCCCGGCCTTTGTGCCGGGCATCGCGTTTTTTGTAGGCGGGGCACGCCGCACCGGCCAAAAAACTGCACAAGACCGCGCAGACCGCTTTAGCAAAAAGGGAGATCTTTGCGGCGGGCCATTGACAGCGCGGCCGCGTTCTTTTATGCTGGAAACCAGAAAACACTTTCGGGTTTCCGGAAAGGAGCCGGCATGGACTTACGCAGCGAGATCCTGAACGCGGCGGCACAGCTGTTTTGCACCGAGGGGCTGAACTTTACCATGCAGCAGGTGGCGGCGGCGCTGCACATCAGCAAAAAAACCATTTACACCGTCTACCCCGGCAAGGAAGCACTGCTGCTGGCCATGGTGGATGCGCTGTTCGAGCGTATCCACCGCCGCAAAGCAGAGCTGATCGCCTCGCCCGGGCCGCCGGAACAGCGGCTGCGGGCTGTGATCATCGCGCTGCCCGACGAGTATGCCGCGCTGGATTTCCGCCAGCTGGGTGCGCTGGAAGAAAAATACCCCGCCGTGGCCGCACAGGTGCGCCATCATCTGGAGACCGGCTGGGAGCCGACGCTCAGGCTGCTGGAGCAGGGCATCGCGGCGGGGCGCATCCGTCCGGTAAATCTGACGGTGCTGCGGCGGATGATCACCGCGGCGTTTGAAGCCCTGCTTGCCGGCGCGCCGGGCGATGGCGCCACCTACGCCGCCGAACTGGACGACTGTATGGATAGTTTTATGATCGGGATACAGGAGCGTACACCATGAGATACAGCCTTTGCAGCGATTGGGAATTTACTGCGCAGTGGAGCGAGGATTTTCTGCATTTTACCGTCCCCGGGCAGCCGGTGCGGCTGCCGCACACCTGCAAAGAGGTGCCGCTGCACTACGCCGACAGCACCGCCTACCAGATGCTCTGCGGCTACCGCCGCACCCTGACCCTTGCCGGGCAGCCGGGCGAACGGGTCTTTTTGCAGTTTGACGGCGCGGGCCACATTGCCACGCTGTATGTAAACGGCGTGGAAGCCGCCTGCCACCGCTGCGGCTATACGGCGTTCCGCACCGAGATCACCGCCCTGGTGCGCCCTGGCGAAAATCAGATCGCCGTCAAGCTGGACACCACCGAAAACCCCGATGTGCCGCCCTTTGGCTTTGTGGTGGATTACCTGACCTACGGCGGCCTGTACCGGGAAGCCTGGCTGGACCTGCGCGGCCCGGCGCTGATCGCAGATCTCTATGTCGTTACGCCGTCGGTCACCGCTGCCCGCATCTACCTGACACTGGACGCCGCGCCTGCGGACGCCCGCCTGCAGGTGGAGCTGCGGGACACGGCAGGGGCTGTCGTGTGGTGCAAAGAGCAGCCCGCCCGGCAGCCGGTTTTTTCCGCCGACGTGCCCGGCGCCGCCCCCTGGGATGACTGCTGCCCCAGCCTGTACACCTGCACCGCGGTACTGCGGGCGGCCGGCGGCGCCGAGCTGGACCGGCAGAGCACGGTTTTTGGGTTCCGCACGGCGGAGTTCCGGGCCGACGGCTTTTACCTCAACGGCAAAAAGACGTTTCTGCGGGGGCTGAACCGCCACCAGTGCTACCCGTACATCGGCTATGCCGCGCCGGAGGCTTTGCAGCGGGAGGATGCCCGCATCCTGCGGCAGGTACTGGGCTGCAATATTTTCTGGCCGAGTGCGACCGGCTGGGCCTGCTGGTGTTTACCGAGATCCCCGGCTGGCAGCACATCGGCGGGGATGGCTGGAAAGAGCAGGCCGTGGAAAACGTGCGGGAGATGATCCTGCAAAACCGCAGCCACCCCTCCATCATACTGTGGGGCGTGCGCATCAATGAAAGCCAGGACGACGACGCCCTGTATACCCGCACCAACGCGCTGGCCCATCAGCTGGACCCCAGCCGCCCCACCTCCGGCGTGCGCTATCTGGAAAAAAGCCACCTGCTGGAGGATGTGTACGCCTACAACGACTTTTCCCATAATGGCCGGACGCCGGGGGCCAAAGCAAAAAAGGACGTTACGCCCGACAAAAGCCGAGCGCTGCTCATCTCGGAGCACAACGGCCATATGTTCCCCACAAAGCCCTATGACAGCTGGGCTGTCCGGCAGGAGCAGGCGCTGCGCCACGCGCGGGTGCTGAACGCCGCCTATGCCAGCGGGGAGCATGCCGGCTGCTTTGGCTGGTGCATGTTCGATTACCCCACCCACAAGGATTTCGGCTCCGGCGACCGGGTGTGCTACCACGGCGTGCTGGATGCGTTCCGCAATCCGAAGCCCGCCGCCGCCCTGTACGCCAGCCAGCAAAGCGGCGCGCCGGTGCTGGAGGTGGCGTCCTCGATGGATATCGGCGATTACCCGGGCGGCCAGACCGGTGACGTGGCGGTATTTTCCAACGCTGACGAGGTGCGGCTGTACAAAAATGATGCGTTCGTGACTGTTCTGCATCGTTCGGCCTGCACTGCCCTGCCCCATCCGCCCTTTGTGCTGGACGACACCATCGGCCAGTTGCTGGAGACCCAGGAGGGCTTTGCCAAAGAAAAAGCCGACCGCCTGCGCGGCTGCCTGCTGGCGGCCGGCCGGTACGGGCTGGCCGGCCTGCCCGCCCGGTACAAGGCAGAGCTGGTATACTGCATGGCCCGCTACCGCATGACCTTTGCCGACGGCGTGGCGCTGTACGGCAAGTATGTGGGCAACTGGGGCGGCGAGGCCACGCGCTGGCGGTTCGACGCCGTGCAAAACGGCCGGGTAGTGGCCAGCGTGACCCGCAGCCCCTCGGCCCGGCTGCATTTGCAGGTGCTTGCCAGCGCCACCGCCCTGCACGAGGGCGACCGGTACGACATGGCCGCCGTGCGGGTGCGCATTCTGGATGAGAATGGCACCCCCGCCTGCTTTGCCCAGCTGCCGGTACAGTTCGCCCTGCGGGGCGACGCCGCGCTGGCAGGCCCGCAGACGGCTGCTGCCGAGGGCGGCATGTGCGGCACCTATGTGCGCACCGTGGGCCGCGCCGGCCAGGCCGTGCTGACCGTTTGTGCCGACGGGCTTGCGCCCGTGGAAGTACGTTTTACCATTTCGACCAGCGAGGTAACGCAATGGAACTGAATGTAAAGCAAAAAGCCGCTTTCGGCATTGGCGCCGTGGGCAAGGATATGGTGTATGCCCTGTCCTCCTCGTATGTGATGTACTACTATCAGGATGTGCTGGGGCTTTCGGCCACCTTTGTGGGGCTGATCCTGATGGTCGCACGCATTTTTGATGCCCTCAACGACCCGTTTATGGGCATTCTTGTGGCAAAAACCCATACCCGGTGGGGACGGTTCCGCCCGTGGCTGTTCAGCGGCACGGTGCTCAACGCGGTGGTGCTGTACGCCCTGTTCGCCGCGCCCCGGGCCGAGGGCACCGCGCTGATGGCCTACTTTGCGGTGGTGTATATCCTGTGGGGCGTAAGCTATACCATGATGGACATTCCCTACTGGTCCATGATCCCGGCGGTCACCCGCACCCCCGCCGAACGGGAGAGCCTTTCGGTGGTGGGCCGCACCTGCGCTGGCGTGGGCAGCGCCCTCGTGACCATGTTTACCATGCTGCTGGTGGGGCTGTTCGGCGGCAGCAGCGAGCGAAAGGGCTTCCAGCTCGTGGCGCTGCTGGTGGCGGTGATCTTTGTGCTTGCCGAAGTGCTGTGCTGCCTGTTTTTTGACGAAAAGAGCAAAACGGAGACCCAGCCCGCCGGCATCCGGGAGATGTTTTCGGCCCTGTTCCGCAACGATCAGGCCATGGTGGTGGTGGCGTCCATCGTGCTGATCAACTGCGCGCTGTACCTGACGGCCAATTTCATCATCTACTTTTTCAAATATGATTTCGGCGGCGAAGGCTGGAAAACCAGCTACACGCTGTTCTGCACCGTGGGCGGCGCCATGCAGATCATGGGCATGATGGTACTGTACCCGCTGCTGCGCCGCTGGCTGACCAACACGCAGGTGTTCGGTGTCAGCCTGGCAGCCGCGCTGGCAGGCTACGGCGTGCTGCTGGCGCTGTGCCTGCTGGGCTTTGCGGGCAGCCTGGCCATGCTGTGCATCCCGGGCGCGGTAGTGTTTGCGTGCAACGGCATGCTCACTGTACTGACCACGCTGTTCCTTTCGGGCAGCGTGGATTACGGCGAGCTGCAGACCGGCCGCCGGGAGGAAAGCGTTATTTTTTCCATGCAGACCTTTGTTGTCAAGGCGGCGTCCGGCGTGTCGGTGTTTCTGACAGGCATCGGGCTGGATGTCATCGGGCTGGCAGGCAACGCGGATGAGACCGGCCCCATCGCCGCGCAAAGCCCCCAGACGCTGCTGGGCCTGCGGCTGATGATGACGGTTCTGCCCGTGGTACTGCTGGCAGCAGCGGCTCTGCTGTTCCGCCGCCGTTTTACGCTGACCGACGCACGCATGGCCCAGATCGCGGAGGAATTGCATCATGAATGAATTATTTTGGACCGTACAGCTGGATGGCCAGCCGCCCCTGACCGGTTCGGCGGCGGCAGACGGGCCGGTGCATATTTGCTGCGATGCACCCGCCGGGGTGATCCGTTCGGTCACTGCCCGGCTGGAACGGCCGCTGGAAAACGATGAATGCGCTTTTTTCAACGGGTACCAAAGCTGGACCTGGTGCCGTGAGACAGGCCCTAAGGACCGCCAGTGGGGCGTGGATCACATCCCCAAAACGCTGATGGACCGCTACGCTTTTGACCGCTACGGCGATTATCATTTTGCGGCCTATCCGCACCGCGCAGGCTGTTTCCATGGGTTTTCGTACGGCTACTTCCGCAAGGGGCGGCAGTACTGGCTGTTCGCCTCGCTGGATGAGCGCCCCGGCTACACGATCTTTTCCTACGACGCGGCAGCCGGTGTACTGACCCTCACCCGCGACTGCGCCGGCGTACATCACCCTGGCGGCCCGCTGGCCGCGTTTGACCTGTATTTTGCCCAAGGCGGCGAAGCCGCCGTGTTCGACGGCTGGTTCGGCACAATGCACTGCCGCCCCCGCACCACCGCCCGGCTGGCGGGCTACACCAGCTGGTACAACCGGTACGAGGCCATCACCGAGCAGACGGTACTCAACGACCTGGCGGGCTGCCGCAGGCTTTTGCAGCCCGGCGACCTGTTCCAGATCGATGACGGATGGGAGCCGTGCGTGGGCGACTGGCTGGAGCCGGACGCCGCCAAATTCCCCGGCGGGATGAAAGAACTGTCGGATCAGGTCCATGCTTCCGGCTTTTTAAGCGGGCTGTGGCTGGCCCCCTTTGCCTGTGCCGAGCGCTCGGCGCTGTACCGCCAGCATCCGGACTGGCTTTTGCAGCAAAACGGCCGGCCCTGGAAGGCCGGCGGCAACTGGGGCAACTTTTATGCGTTGGACATCGACCTGCCCGCCGTGCAGGCGCATCTGGAGCAGGTGTTCGACCGGGTGCTGAACCAGTGGGGCTACGATCTGGTCAAGCTGGATTTTCTGTATGCGGCAGCGCCCTTTGGCACCGCCGGCGAAAGCCGGGCCGGCCGCATGATCCGTGCCATGGAGCTGCTGCGCCGCTGGTGCGGCGACAAGCTGATCCTGGGCTGCGGCGTGCCGCTGATGCCCGCGTTCGGTCTGGTGGATTACTGCCGCATCGGCTGCGATGTGAGCCTGACGTGGGACGATGTGTGGTACATGCACGGCTTCCACCGCGAGCGCATTTCCACCAAGCATTCCATTGACAATACGGTGTACCGCCGCCAGCTGGGTGGCCGGGCCTTTGGCAATGACCCGGACGTGTTCTTTTTGCGGGACCACAACTGCAAGCTGACGGCCGAGCAAAAGCAGCTTCTGGCCCGGATCAACGCGCGGTACGGCCAGGTACTGCTCACCTCCGATGACCCCTCCGCCTACACCCCGCAGATGCTGGAACAATACAACACGCTGCGCCGCCAATGGGAAGCCCCTGCCGCGCCGAACAGCGCGGCGGCGGCAAAACAGCCCGCCGCAACATAAACCAGCAGCAAAGCCCGCGCAGACACGCCGGGCCGGCAAGAAAACCCCGGCGCCCCCAAAAGCCGTCTGGCTTGTTGAGGGCGCCGGGGTTTTACATATTTCTGTTAGCCGGCGGCCTGGCCGCCGCCCGTTCTAGCGTTTTGCCGCAGGTTACACCACATACGCCTTAGACGCGCCCAGGCTGCGGGCCAGCTCGGCATAGGCTTCGGCGTAGGCGGCGTCGGTTTCAAATTCACCCAGCACGCTCTGGAAGCGCTCGCGCACGCCGTAGGGCCGGTAGCGGATGATTTTGTAAAAACAGCCGTCCTGAATGTGCTGTGCCACATAGCGCACCGTAGCCTCGTTTTCCGCGTCGCGGCCCGGGAAAATGATGGTGCGCACCTCGTACAGCTTGCCGGCCGTCAACAGGTAATCCAGGTTTTTCAGCACTGTGTCCCGCGGGTGGGCGATCAGCCGGTCGTTCCACTGCGGCTCCACCGCCTTTACGTCCAGCATCACGCCCTCCGACACGGCAAGCACCCGGGGGTCGGCTTCAAAGTCGAACGAACCGTTGGAATCGATCAGGCAGGTTTTGCCCAGCTTATGCACCTGGGTGAACAACTCGATCAGAAAATCGTTGTACAGCGTACACTCCCCGCCCGAGGTGGTAATACCGCGGATGTACGGCGCGCTGCGGCGCACCTGCTGCATCACATCCTCCACCGTCATCCAGCGTACCTTGGGCGAAGCGTCGTGCGGGCACACCTTGATGCAGGTGTCGCACTGGACGCACAGGCTGCTGTTCCACTGAACCGCGCCCTGCGCGTCGGCGCACAGCGCCCCCACCGGGCATTTTTTCACACAGGCGCCGCAGTTTTGGCACAGGTGGATGGTTTCGGGGTTATGGCAGAACAGGCAGTTGAACGGGCAGCCCTGAAAAAAGATGGAGGTGCGGTTGCCCGGGCCGTCCACGTTGGAAAACGGCAGGATCTTATTGACAGGCGCTTTCTTCATGGTGCTGCACCCGCCGGTCCAGCGCATGCGCGCCGTCCTGCGCGCCCATGCCGAACACGGTCACGTTGTTGAGCGACTGCTTTTTGGCGCGCAGCTTTTCGATCTCGCTCTTTTTGACCAGATAGCCGGTCACGCGCACCACATCGTTGTTCTCCAGATAGCCGGAGAAGTACCGCAGGCCGTTTTGGAACGACCCCTGAATGATGGGCAGGATGGCGTCCGGCGTTTTGAGGTAGGTCTCCTCAAATTTGAAAATGTCGCCCGTACCGGTGGGGAAATAGGGGTGGAACTGCTCGTTGACTTCCAGCTGTTCGAGCATGGTGGGCTCCACGCCGATGGGGATGCGGGTGCCGGGGGAATCGTCCATGCCGTCGGTATCAATGCCCACCTGCGCGTGCAGGCGGTAGCGGTGGCCGTAAGCGTCGCAGTAGGGCGCTTCGTGCGCGGCAACGCGCTGCTCGATCACATCCATGATCCGCAGGCCCAGGTCCGTGGCTTCCTTGTTCAGGCCGAAGCCCTTTTTCTTGTCGGTAATGCCCAAAAGATGGTTGCAGCACTCGGCCAGGCCCACCACGCCGAACATGCCGGTGAAATTCTCCTGCTTGACAAAGCCCTCGGTGACGAGGAAGTTGGTCTTGAAGAAGCTGGACTGCTCCACAATGAACTTCACGCGCTTGTCCATGTACTCCAGCTGCAGGTCGATGTGGCGCGGCAGCTCCCGCGTCAGGAAATCCTCGACGCTGGCAGCGCCCAGCGAGCACTCGTACAGGCGCAGGCGGGGCAGCGTGAACCCGCCGCCGCCGATGGACAGGCCGTTGTAGCACGAGGCGATGGCGTAGCGCTCGCCCCATTCCTTTACGAACATCCGGTGGTTGGCAAAGGAGGGCTTGGCGGTTTTGAGCATACATTTGACGCAGGCCAGGGCAAAATCATCACTGGTCTTTTCGGGGGCGTAGCGCAGCGTCAGGTTGGGGATGGCAAGCTGCATTTCCTCGGTCAGCTCCAGCAACAGCCGGCTGGTAACACT
Organism: uncultured Faecalibacterium sp.; assembly: GCA_945982465.1. Taxonomy (GTDB): domain Bacteria; phylum Bacillota; class Clostridia; order Oscillospirales; family Ruminococcaceae; genus Faecalibacterium. The sequence continues at coordinate 9,660 of CAMFSB010000001.1, forward strand.
GTCCTCGGGGCCGATGTCGGCGTGGACGAAGGAATCGGTCTGCACCCGGTCGATGTTGCGCAAAAACAGGCCCAGCACCTTTTTGGTGTTGGCTCGGTGCTCCTTGAGGACGAACGGCTCCAGCAGCTTAGCCAGTTCGCCCTGATACACCGGGTAGCTGGTGATGGACGGAACGTGACAGTAAAAGATCTCCAGCACGTTCACGGCTTCCAGCAGGTCTTTGGGCGGCTGCAGCTGCAGGAAATCGCAGCCCTTTTTGAACAGCAGCTCATAGTCCGGGCAGATATAGCGCGGGCGGTACGGCATGACGCCTTCGTTCAGATCGCACAGCGCGCCCTTAGCCTTGGCCTCGTAATAGGCGTCGGAATAGCGCAGGCTGTCGTCGGTGCTCTCGCCCAGGCGGGCCAGCGCCAGAAGCTGCTGGTGGTAGGTCAGGGTCGGGTCCTGAATGATCTTCAGCGCTTCAGACATAGAGTAATCCCTCCTTGAAACGGCATGATTTTACGGCCGCGCCAGGCCGGGAAACCGCTTCAAAGCCGCGCTTGCGCAGCCCCCCGCCCGGCCGGGCGCAATTACACTTATATTACTATTTTTATACCGTAAATCGGGCAAAATGTCAATTGCCTCAGCACGTTTCTCACACCGGCAGTTCTCCTGTTGTGCTTTGGGATTCTTGTTATGCACCGAACACTTTGATGTAATCGGCTTTGAACTTTTCAATACCCTGATCGGTCAGGGGATGACGGATCATCTGCTCGATCACCTTATACGGGACAGTCGCAATGTCCGCCCCCGCCAGGGCGCAGTCGGTCACATGGATCGGGTTGCGCACCGATGCGGCAATGATCTGGGTGGTGATGTCCGGGTAGTTAGAGAAAATCTCACAGATGGACCGGATCAGGTCGATACCGGGCTGGGAGATGTCGTCCAGCCGGCCCAAAAACGGGCTGACATACGTCGCGCCCGCGCGGGCCGCCAGCAGCGCCTGGTTCGCGCTGAAGATCAGCGTGCAGTTGGTGGGGATGCCTTTGGCGGCAAGGGCCTTGATGGCTTTCAGCCCCTCGGCGGTCATCGGGATCTTGACCACCATGTGGGCCGGGTCCAGCGCGTAGATGGCTTCGCCCTCGGCGATCATGGTCCCGGCATCGGTGGTGGTCGCCTTGACCTCGCCGGAGATGGGGCCGTCCACAAAGCTGGCGATCTCGGCCAGCGTTTGGGCATAATCGCGGCCCTCTTTGGCGATCAGGCTGGGGTTGGTGGTAACGCCGGCAATAACGCCCATATCATTGGCCTTGCGGATCTCGTCCACATTGGCCGTGTCGATAAAAAATTTCATGGTCGTGCGCTCCTTTTATTCATTCCACGGATTTTCGGTGGGGTACGGCAGGGTTTTGGGCTGGTTGTAGCCGATATCCGCCACGCCCAGGTACTTGAACACCTCGAACAGCGCCTTGCCGTAATGGCCAAAGGCCACCGCACCGTGGTGCGGGTAGCGCTTCTGGAGCAGCACATGGCGGTAAAAGCGCCCCATCTCCGGGATGGCGAACACCCCGATGCCGCCAAAGCTGCGGGTGGCCACCGGCAGCACCTCGCCCTGGGCGATGTAGGCACGCAGCGTGCCCTCACTGTCGCACTGCAGGCGGAAGAACGTAATGTCCGACGCGGCGATATCGCCCTCCAGCGTGCCGCGGGTAAAGTCCGGCGTGCCGCCGTTTTCCAGCAGGCGGTTCTGGATGAGCTGGTACTTCACCGCGCGGTCAGCGCACATCTTGCAGCTGGGCGTGTTGCCGCAGTGGAAGCCCATAAACGTATCGGTCAGCGCGTAGCCGTAGCGGGAAATGTCGTCCTCGTCGTAGATGTACCGGGGCACCGAGTTGTTGATGTCCAGCAGGGTGACCGTGTCGCCGGAGACGCACAGGCCGATGTACTCGCTCAGCGCGCCGTAAATATCCACCTCGCAGGCCACCGGGATGCCGCGGGACGCCAGACGGCTGTTGACATAGCATGGCTCAAAGCCGAACTGCGAGGGGAACGCGGGCCAGCATTTATCCGCAAAGGCCACATACTGCCGGCTGCCCTTGTGCTGCTCGGCCCAGTCCAGCAGCGTCAGCTCGAACTGCGCCATGCGGGCCATCAGGTCGGGGTAGTAGCGGCCCTCGCCCATCTCGGCGGCCATGTCGGCGCAGACGGCGGGGATGCGATCGTCCCCGGCGTGGGCCTTGTAGGCCACCAGCAGGTCCAGCTCGCTGTTTTCCTCCACCTCAACGCCCAGCTCATACAGCCCCCTGATGGGGGCGTTGCAGGCAAAGAAGTCCTGCGGGCGGGGGCCGAAGGTGATGATCTTCAGCCCTTTCAGGCCCAGCACCGTGCGGGCGATGGGGATGAATTCCGCCATTTTGCCGGCGATCTCTTCGGCGGCGCCCACCGGATATTCAGGGATATAGCCTTTCAGATGACGCATGCCCAGGTTGTACGAGCAGTTCAGCATGCCGCAGTACGCGTCGCCCCGGCCGTTGATCAGGTCGCCGTCGCCTTCGGCGGCCGCCACAAACATGCACGGACCGTCAAAGTATTGGGCGATCAGGGTCTCGGGCGTTTCGGGGCCGAAGTTGCCCAGAAACACCGTCAGCGCATTGCAGCCCGCGGCTTTTACATCCGCCACGGCGGCCAGCATGTCCCGCTCGTTTTCGACGGTAACGGGGCACTGGTACACCGGCAGGCCCTGCTGCTCACAGCAGGACGCCACGGCGGCGCGCCGTTTTTCGGACAGGGAGATGGGGAAGCAGTCGCGGGAGACCGCGATCAGCCCCAGCTTTACTTCGGGGATGTTTGCAGATTTCATAATAACCTCCTGTTTTGCCTGTTTGAGTGGATCGGATGCAATACATACGGAACGCGGCCGCCCTGCGCTGCTCAAAGCGGGGCGGTGGCCGCGCTTATTCTTCGGAAAGGTCGATGTTGCGGCCCAAAAGCCCCACAAAGGCGCCCTGCGCGGCCTCGGCGCTGTCCGGGTGGGCCAGCAGCCACTTGTTGCGCGCCCAGAGCAGGGCGTCCTCCCCGCCGGAGGGGGGCAGGGCAGGCTTTGCGGTGTTGGTGCCTTTCGGCAGGGCCACCAGCACCCGGAAGCCCCGGGCCGGGTCGACATGGCAGGGCGCGTAGTGCAGCGTGGTGGCGTAAATCTCCACCAGCACCCCAGCCGGAACGCGGAACGCCCGGACCTTTGCGGTGTCCAGCCTCCCGTTTTCCACCTCGTCCAGCCGGGCCAGCAGCAGGATGAAGTCCTCCGTGCCCAGGTTGAACTCGCTGTCCCGGTGGTATTCCAGGCAGTTGAGCCGGGTATTGTGGCCGTTGCACCAGCCCAGCTGGCAGGGCATGCCGCCAAAAAGGTGATCCTGCACCGCCTGCGCGGCAGGCAGGCTTTGCAGCAGCGGCTCCTCCGGCACATAGCCCACGCCGCCGGGCAGGGGCGTTGTGCGCAGCGCCGCCAAAATGGACTGCTTTTCCGCGTCCAGACCGGTCACCACCCGGCCATAGGATTTGAACGCGGGGCCAAAAACCGAACATACATTCATTGAACTACCTCCCTGAGTGCCGGATAAAGGGCGTGCCATTTCCGGTAGCGTTCTTCGTAGGCGGCGGTCAGCGCCGGGTCCGGCTCGGTAACGCTTTGCACGCGGGTAAGCGCCGCAGCGCAGGCGCCCACATCCGGGTAGGCCCCGCAGGTCACCGCCGCCAGCATAGCCCCACCGTAGCCGGGGCCCTGTTCGGTCTGGGGCAGCTCCAGCGGGATGCCCAGCACGTTGGCCAGAATGGTGCGCCACAGCGGACTTTTTGCCCCGCCGCCGCAGATGCGGCTGCGCTCGACGGCAACGCCCTGCGCCCGGGCGATCTCCACACAATCCCGGATGGCAAAGGCCACGCCCTCCAAAACGGCCTGGGTCATGTCGGCGCGGGCGGTGTCCATCCGCAGGCCGATAAACGCGCCCCGGGCAGCCGGGTCGTTGTGAGGGCTGCGCTCGCCCATCAGATAAGGCAGGAAGTAAACATCGTTCTTCCCCAGCTTATCCGGTGTAATCGGGCTTTGCTCGGCGGCGAAGTCCGCCGTGCGCAGGATATCCTCCATCCACCATTTGTTGCAGCTGGCTGCCGACAGGATGCAGCCCATCAGGTGCCAGCCGCCGTCCGCGTGGGCAAAGCTGTGCAGCGCGCTGCGGCTGTCGGCCAAAAAGCGGTTGCTGGTGATAAACACCGTGCCTGAGGTGCCCAGGCTGATGTTGCACCCGCCGTTGCCCACCACGCCGCAGCCCACGGCCGCGGCGGCGTTGTCGCCGGCGCCCGCGCAGACCACCACCCCTTCGGGCAGGCCCAGCGCGGCGGCCATTTCCGGCTTTACAGTGCCCACCGGCTGCCAGCTTTCGTACAGGCGGGGCAGCTGGGCTTCGGCCAGGCCGCAGAGGGCCAGCATTTCTTTGCTCCAGCAGCGGCGTCTCACATCCAGCAGCAGCATGCCGGAGGCGTCGGAGCAATCGGTGCAGTGCACACCTGTGAGCCGGTAGTTGATGTAATCCTTGGGCAGCATGACTTTGCAAATGCGGGCAAAGTGGTCCGGCTCGTGCTCGCGCAGCCACAGGAGTTTTGGGGCGGTAAAGCCCGCAAACGCGATGTTGCCGGTGCGCTCCAGCAGCACATCGCGGCCGACCGGCCCGTTCAGGTATTCCACCTGCCGCTGGGTGCGGCCGTCGTTCCACAAAATCGCCGGGCGGATGACCCTGTCATCCTCGTCCAGCACCACCAGGCCGTGCATCTGCCCGCCTGCGCCAATGCCTGCCACCTGCGATGCGTCAAAGCCCCGCAGCAGCTCCGGCACGCCGGCCAGCACGGCCTGCATCCAGTCCTCCGGGTTCTGCTGGCTCCAGCCGGGCTGCGGAAATTCCAGCGGGTATTCTTTTGTAACGATGTTCAGGATGCTGCCGCCCTGGTCCATCAGCAGCAGCTTGCAGGCCGAGGTGCCAAGGTCGATGCCGATCAGATACATAGGCTGTCTCCTTTCGCTGTACAAAGCGCTGTTACAGCAGGATCGTGCTGATCGTCCCCGCGGGGATCACGAACCGCACCACTTTGCCCTGCATGCGGATCGCATAGCCCGCGTCCTTATGGCCGCGGTTGAGCGCAACGACCGCAATGCTCCCATCCGGGTTTTGGGCGGCCGTCAGCTCCACCCGGTCGTCACCCCGCGAAAGGCCGATCCGCCGCGCGCCGGGGCGGATAAAGCGGGAAAAATGGCCGATGACCGCCAGGGTCATCGTTTCGCGGTAGCCGCCGTGCTCATCGTCGCCCACCGGCGCGCTGAAGCCGTAGGGCACATGGCGCGGGCCGCCGGCCGCGTCCACGCACAGGTTCCAGTCGATCCAGCGGTTCATTCCGTGGTTCAGCCCCCCGATAATGTCGTGGGCGTAGGCCTGCGCATCCTCCAGCTCCACCTCTGCAGCGCTCAGAACCCCCACAGCGGGCGCGCAGAACCGGCCGCCCTGCCCCGGGGGATGCAGCGCGCAGCATTCGCTGGACATCAGCTTCAGCTGCGGGAAGCAGTCGTGCGTCATGCCCACCGCCTCAAAGTGGTCGCCGGAATACCAGTGGAACGCAATGCCCTCCACCATTTTTTCGGTGGTTTCGTCCAGCACCTCGCGGCTGAACTCGTACACGCGCTCCTTGTTGTGGTCCCAGATATACAGGCCCACTTTTCCCAGCAAGCCCGCCGCCTGGAATGCCGGGTACAGGTGGTCGCGCAAAAAGGCCTTTTGCTGCTGGGCGCTCCACACACAGCTGTCCCACATGGTCGCGGCAATGGATTCGTTTTGCAGTGTGAGCATGGTGACGGGCACGCCCTCGGCCAGATATGCCTGAATGTAGCGCACCAGATACCTCGCCCAGTCGCCGTAATGCTCCGGCTTGAGCCGGCCGCCGTTGCAGCGGGACGGCTGCTCGTAATCCACCGGCTTTACGCCGGCCACAGAACCGCCGTACACCACGGCGTCATTGCTGGGGCGCTCGGGCGGCGTTTTCCACTGTTTGGGCGGCGACCAGGGGCTGAGCAACACGCTGACCGGCTCCGCCGAGATCGCCAGAATGTCCCGCAGCATCGGCAGCATATACTGCTGGTCACGCTTCAGGGTAAAGGTGGCAAATTCCGGGTCGGCCAGCGGGTCGGCCACTGCCTGGTATTCGTCCAGCGAGTAATCGCAGCTGTCGATGTGCATCCGCACAAAGCGGTAGTGCATCCCGTCGGGGCCGAAATATTCCTGCAAAAGCCGGCGCCGGTTCTCCTGCGTCATGCCGGCGTAGAGATAGCCGACCGAGTCCGTCACGGCCCCGCCAAAACCCTCGATCTCCTGATAGGTCAGTTCCGGGTACAGGTTGATGACCCCGGATTCCAGATGCTGCGGCTCATCCTTTTCCCAGGTGACGGCGAGCGCCGTGCGCTCCTGCACCGGCTTGCCGTTTACCGCAAACGTTGTGATCTGTGCTGCCTGCATGGCTTTTTATCTCCTCTCCCCCGTGCGATAAGAACGTATAAGGCTCTGCCCCCCGCAAAAGCGCGGGCCGCAGCGGCAGTTTCGGGGCAAAACGCCGCCGGGCCGGGCATGTCTGTTTTGCCTGAGTATACCCGGCCCGCGCCGGGATTTCCTTGACAAATTTCCGGTTTTATTAGACAAATTTCATCTCGTCTGAACTTCCAGAGCAAAGCACAAAAAAGCACGGCGCCCATTGGGCACCGTGCCAAATCAGCGGTATTGCTGCAAAAGCCGCAGGCTTTGTTCGCGGGTATAAAAACGCTCCAGCGAGTGGATGCTGTGATGCACCTTTGCCGGCGCGGGCAGTTCGGTGTGCCCGGCGCGGCGGTATTCCTCGGGCGTACAGCCGGTGTAGCGCTTGAATGCGTTGGAAAAATAGCGATAATCGGAAAAACCAGCGGCGACGCAAAGCTCCATCAGGCTGCACTCCGCGCTGCGGATGCGCTGGCAGGCGTAGTGGAACCGCACCGAGGTCACATAGTCCTGAAAGGTCTGATTCAGTGATTTTTTGACAAAAGCCGACAAGTACCCCAGCGACAGCCCCTCCTGCGCGGCAAAATCGCTCAAACGGATCGTTTCGCGGAAATGCTCATCGACAAATTTCATCAGCCGGTTCATCCGGGCGTTGCTGCGCTCCTGCACGGCCAGCTTGGCGGCCGACAAAGTGCGGCAGGGCAGCGCCATCAGCAGGCGGCGCAGGATCAGCCCGGCTTTGGCGGTGCAGTACAGCTCGTAGTGTGCGGGCCGGGCCAGATATTGCTCGGTCAGCGCGAACAGTTCACCACACAGCGCCGCATATTCGGTCGGCGTCAGCACGGTATGCGGCAGCACCAGCTCCACGCTGAGCCCTTCCAACCCGGGCAGCAGCCGGTCGGAGCATTGCAGGCACAAAAAGGTTGCGCTCTCCGCTTTTTTGTGAAATTCGTGCAGCTGCCGCGGGCTGAGCAGCAGCATCTGGCCGGGCTGCAATTCCTGCCGCATGGCGCCGCTGGCCACCTGCAGCACGCCGTCCACATCCAAAATCAGCTCCCACTCCGGGTGGATGTGTGGAGTGCGGTAGTCCACCGTATCAAAAAACACGCTCAAGCCCTCGATCTGGGGGTAGCGGATGAGCTCGTATTCGTTCATTGTGCAAAACGGCGCGTGCGCGGCGTCCTCCCATACGGCGGGGCCGGCCACTGCCGGGCGCACCCCGCCTGCTGCTTCCAGTATAGCACAGCGGGGCGCGCCGCACGAGGGCTTTTTTATTTTTTTGCGAGCGCGGTTTCAGCCCAGCGGGGATTGGAACTGATAACGCCCCGGCGCCAACAGCCTGCGGCTGCCGTCAAACAGGGTCAGCTCGGTTTCCACCGGGGTGGTGAGCTGCAGCGCCGCCTGCCCGCCCTGCACCTGCCATGCCACGCGGATCTCGCCGGCGCGGCTGCGGTAGCATCCGTCCACGCTGCCCAGCCGCGCATCCGCGCAGGGGCGGATGGCCACCCGGGCAAAGCCCGGCGCGGCCGGTTGAATGCCCAGAATATAGCGGTAGTAAAACTCGCCCACCGCGCCGAAGGCATAGTGGTTGAACGATACCATGTTGCTGCCGTTCTGATTCTCTTCGTTGACCGTGCCGTCGGGGCGCACGGCGTCCCACCGTTCCCAGATGGTCGTTGCGCCGCGGTCGACCTGATACATCCAGCCGGGGCAGTTCTCCTGCAAAAGCAGGTCGAACGCCAGCTTCTGCTGGCCGTGGTCGGCCAGCAGCGGCAGCAGCTGGGCCGTTGCAAAAAAGCCGGTGCCGATGCCCTCGGTGCGCAGCTTCTCCACCAGTTTGGCAAACACCTTATCCCACAGTGCGCCCGGCTGCAGCACATAGGCCAGCGCCATCACATACGCGCCCTGGTAGTCATCGGTCATGGTTCCGTCGGGCCTTACAAAGGTTTTCTGGTACGCGGCACGGGTGCGTTCCAGTTGGGCGGCGTAGCGGGCCTCCTCCTCCGACCGGCCCAGGTGGTGGGCGGCCCACGCCAGAATGCGCAGGTCGTTGACGATAAACGCATTGGACACCGGGCCGTTGTGCATGGCCATGTATTTGATGTCCCGCCCGGGGGCCAGCCAGTCGCCCAGGTTGGGCGCGATCCACAGATCGCGGCCCGCCAGCTTGCCCATGTGGCGGACTTCGCAGTCTACCAGCGCTTTCATGCTGTCGTACTGCTGCTTCAGCGGTTCGTCGGTGCCGTACTGCCAGTACAGCAGTTCCGGCACAATGGTATCGCAGCTGGCCCAGCCCAGCATATTGATAAAGCCCACCCCAGCCGGCCCCTGCGCGGGGATGGTGGGCGCCACATAGCCCTCGGTGTTCTGCGCCTGGGAATAGCGGATGTCCTTGAGAAATTTGCGCCAGAACGCCTCGGTGTCGTAATTGTACATCCCGGTACGGGCAAACACCTGGCCGTCGCCGGTATAGCCCTGCCGTTCGTCACGCTGGGGGCAATCGGTGGGCACCTCCACATAATTGGAGCGCTGGCTCCAAAGCTGGTTCTGGTACAGCCGTTCCACCTTTTTGTTTTCGCAGGCAAACCAGCCGGTGCGCTCCATCCCGGTGTGGACGGCATAGGCAGTGACAAGGCCGGGAGCGTACGCGCAGCCGGTCAGCTCCGCGTAGCGGAAGCCCATGTAGGTAAACGCCGGGCGGTATTTTTCGGTGCTATGCCCTTTATGGTAGACAATGGAAGCCTTAGCGGTGCGCAGATTGGCCGTGTACAGGCTTCCGTCCCCGTTCAGCCGCTCGCCGTGGCGCACCGTAAGGGTGCCGCCCTGCATTTTGGCAGGGTCGATCTCCACGATGCCCGCAAAGTTCTGGCCAAAATCCAGGATCACCGCATCCCCGCAGCGGGTCACCGCCTGCACCGGCATTTCCTGCTGGACGCTCACATAGGTTTCGCAGGGCTCCAGCGTTTCGGGCAGCGAGCCGGCAAAGGGCACCGGCGGCAGCACGGGGACGCCTGCGCCGTCGGCAAAATACTCCTCGCCATCGTACAGGCCGGCAAAGCGCCACGGGCTTTCCACCGCGTGCACGGTTTTGTCGGCCGAGCAAAACGTTTGCTCGCCGTCTGCCGTTTCCACCGTCAGCACCCAACTGACGGCGGGACGTTCGCCGTAGATCCGGGTTTTGTTATCGCAGGTAAAGCGGCCGCAGTACCACCCCTGCCCCAGCGCCACCCGCAGCGTGTTGACAGGCTGCGTGAGCAGGGCGGTCACATCATAGGTCTGAACGTGCAGATCCAGCGGGTAATAGGTATAGCCAGGCGCCAGAAGCCGATCGCCCACTTTTTGGCCGTTGATGCGCGCCTCGTACACGCCCAGGGCGGTGATAGCAAGGGTGGCGTGGCGGGCGGCGGGGACGGCCTGTTCAAAAACCTCCACCGTGCCCTCCTGATAGGGGCGTTCTGTCGTGATAAAGCATTCTTTCAGCGTTTTCATATCGTTCCCTCACAGGTGCTCATTCATCCATTTTGCACTGATCTGCGCGCTTTTTACGGGCGAACCATCCACCCAGTTGCGGTGGCTTTCCAGAACGACCGCCTCCACGCCGTTTGCGTTTGCCTGTTCCAGCAAAGCATCCAGCGGCAGACTGCCGGTGCCCAGCTCCATGCTGTCGGTTTTCAGGATGGGGGTCATGGCGGGGCCGGTGTGCCGGGCGCCCCGGTCATTGATGTGCCACAGCTTCATGCGGGGTCCAAGGCGGCGCATCCAGTGCAGCGGGTCGGCGCCGCCCTCGGCAAACCAGTAGCTGTCGAACTCAAAATTCACGGCGGCCGGGTCGGTCTGCTCCAGCAGAATGTCATAGGCGCACTGCGTTTCGTTCACCCGCAGCAGCTCGGCGTTGTGGTTGTGGTAAAGCAACTGCACATTTTGCTCTGCAAGGGCCGCGCCCGCCTTGTTCAAACGCTCCGCCAGCGCACGCACCGCTGCTTCGCTGCCGTAATCAAAGCGATACATGCCGGTGATCACCGCATACTTCGTGCCGTACAGCCGGCATTCGGCGGCAGCGGCGGCAGCGTCCCGTTCCACGCTGCCCAGGTCGGTGTGCAGGCTGACCACACGCAGGCCGCTTTCCCGCACCAGCGCAGGCCAGTCCAGTTTGCCGCCGCTGCCGGTAGGCATGCCGGCGGCCCGGGTGAGCAGGCGTACCAGCAGGCCGGCAGGATGGGTCATAAAGCTGCAAAGCTCGATGCCATCGTACCCGGCCTGCTTCACTGCCTGCAGCGTCGCGCGTGCCTGGCGCTCGTTGTTCATCGCACAGCCCAGCATAAACTGCTGGATAGCTTTTTGCGGCATAGCGTTACTCCTCTCTTACCGGGATCACCGCGCCCGGCGTGATCCCGTTTTCGTTAAAGCTGTCCACCCTCACCCAATACGGCTGGTCTTTGGTCAGTGTGGTCAGGCGGACCTCATCGGCCCCGTACACCAGCCAGCTTTGATACAGCTTATCGGGCGCGCAGCCGTAGCACACGTTGCAGCCCTGCGCGCCGGGGACAGGCTGCCAGCGCACCTGCGCGTCCAGCTCGCCCAGTGGCTCGGCGGGGGTCTGGGCGTGTGCGGGCTTGGTGTCCCCGCCGCTGCCTAAGACCCGCAGCCCGCTGATGCGCAGCGCCTGGCCATAGGGCAGCACGCCTCCGGTGACCCGCACATACCGGGCGGATACCCCGCCCGGGATCTCGGTATAGCCGCAGCAGCATTCCCGCTCGAGCTGTTCCAGCACCTGCCAGTGCTCGCCGTCGGCGCTGGCCTCCACCGTGTAGTGGGAAAGCTGCGCGGCCAGCTCGATGTGCCGGGTGCCCCGGTCGTCGCCGTATTGCTCCGGGGCAAACGGCACCGCCAGCCCCTCGTCCGCCAGGTTTACCTGCACGGCGCGCACATCCATCGCCCGGCCCAGATCCACGCACAGCCACTGGCCGGGATCCGCGCTTGCGGCGCTCCACCAGGTGCGGTTGTTTTCGTCCACCGCGTTGGCCGGGCTGCTGCCCGCGGCAGTGGAGCTGGCTGCTGCGGGCTTTGCATACGAAAGCAGCATCCATGCAGGCCCGAGCGCCCGGGCATCGAACCTCCCGGCCGGGATCCGGATCGGATAATCGCCGAAATTCTGGTTGCAGTAGAGCGTGCCGTCCTCATCAAAGCCGGCGGGCCACAGCCCCACGCGGCGCTCGAAATCGTGGTTGACGCTGACGCGCATGGTGGCCGCATGCCAGTAATTGCCGTATTCATCGGCGATGGTGCTGCCGTGGCCCGCGCCGGCGGCAAACCCGCCGGGCTTTGCGGAAAACGGATTGGACGCCTGCCGTACAAATGGCCCCAGAGGCGAATCGCCCACATACACGCCATCGGCATAAGTATTGTACTGGGTGCCGGGGCAGGCATATTGCAGGTAGTAGCGGCCGCCGTGTTTGGTCATGAACGCGCCCTCGATATAAGGCTGGCCGACCGCGTTAAAGATGGCGGTCATGGCGGCGGAGGAATAGCCGCTGGCCTGTTCCATCTGGGCAGGCAAACGGATCTGCCGGGTCTCGGGGTCATAAAACTGCTTCATCGCCTGGTACACTACGCTGTGCTCCCGATCCACCACGCCGTTATCTCCGGGGCGCTCATAGCCCAGCGTGTCGGGGTCGCCGGCGATCAGGGCTTTCTTTTCCCCCATGGGCTGCAGGGTCTCCGGGTCCAGCTCCACGCCCCAGATCGGTTCGGTGTTGGTGCAGCCCCAGTACAGGTACAGCCGGCCGTCGTCATCCCAAAACAGATCCGGGTCCCAGAACGGGAACGGTGCAGCCACCTGGGTAAAGGGCTGGGTCAGCGGGTCTGCAGTGCGCAGGATGGGGCAGTCGGCGCTGCGGCGGGACGCGCAGAAATACAGATATTCTCCCACCTGGCGCACATCCGGGGCGTAATCGTAGATCAGCAGGTCGGGGGCTGCGTGGAACTCCCAGTTGAGCAGGTCGGCGCTGTGCCAGAAGCCTGCCGACATGGATACAAACAGATAGTACCGCCCCTTGAAGCGCACCAGCGTGGGGTCGGCCCCTTCGCGGAAACCGGCGGCTCGCCCGCCCTCTTTGATATGCTGGTAGCGGTAGTTCAGGTCCAGCGGGTTGCAATAGGTCTGTTTCATGGTTCACTCCACCTTTTTGTATTGCTGCAGAATGCGGTTGATCTGCCGAATGCTTTCGTCATCCACGCCGCCCTGCCGAAGCAGGCTCACCAGCGTCATGCGGCCCAGCATCCGCTGCAAATTGGGGTTATCCTTGACGGAGTCCGCCACATCCCCGCGGGATGCGGCCGCCTGCGCCATCATCTGCTCCACCACCGCGCCGGCCTCCGGGCTGCGGCGGATGTCTGCCAGACGGTCATTGACGGAATAGCAGCTTTCGTCCGGTTCGCCTCCATCAAACCAGTTGGTAACGGCGGCACGCCGCATAAACGCATAGGCCGGGTTGGGCTGGTCGACCTTTTTCACCAGCATGGCGGCATGGCAGCCTTCGGCCTTGGCCTCGATGGAATGGGTGCCGGTAATGGGCACATGGAAGGTAAACACGGTTTTGCCCTGTGCCGAAGCAAACAGCTTGCCGTCCACCAGCAGCGCGACCTGCGGCTGGTTGGAGTAGACCTTAATCTCGGTCACCGGCTCGGGCCGGTCCACATAGCGGCTGCCGCACAGGTGTACAAACGGCTCGGTATGGTTCCAGGCGGCTTTGTACAGGTAAAACGCATCCTTTTTGAGCGTGCGGTCAAAGGTGACCAGGCCTTTCTGGTTTTCGCCGTGCTTGCCGCCCTCGTCGCGGCCGTCGGCGGCAAAATCAAACAGGTTCCACACATGGGTGGCCCACAGCCAGGGGCGCGCTTCGATCATGTTGAGCAGGTGCTCGTGGTAAACGCACTGGTAGCTCTCGGTATAATCGCCCTTTTCAGGGTTGGGGCTTTGGTAGGCAGGGTTCGCGTCTGCGCCGTACTCCGAAAAGCCGATGCAGCGGTCAGGGTATTGGGCGTGGTATTCGTCAAAGAAGGTGTCGTTTTGCTCCAGTTCGCCCACATACCAGCCGAAGTACAGGTTGTAGCTGTTCACATCAGGGATCGCCAGAATGGGGCTGTCGGTCTCCAGCATGAACACATTGGCCATGGTGGTGGGGCGGGTGGAATCCAGCCGGTGGCACAGCTCATTGAGGGCGCGGTGATTTTCCAGCAGGTCCTCGCTGACGGCGCTGGCGGCTGTGATCTCATTGGACAGGCCCCACACCGCGATGCTGGGGTGGTTGTAGTTCTGCACGACCAGCTCCCGCATCTGGGTAAGGGTGTTTTCCCGGCCGTTTTTCATATGGAGGGTAATGTAGGGGATCTCCGCCCAGACCACCAGGCCGTTTTCATCGCACAGGTCATAAAATTCCTGCGCGTTCTGGTAATGGGCCAGCCGCAGCGTGTTGGCCCCCAGCTCCCGGATGATCTGCATATCCCGGCGGTGATCCTCCAGCGTAAGGGCGTTGCCCCTTCCCTTTACATCCTGGTGGCGGGCCACGCCCCGCAGCGGGTAGCTGCGGCCGTTGAGCAAAAAGCCCTTTTGCGGGTCGATCTCAAATTTGCGGCAGCCAAAGCGGGTCTGCACCGCATCGCCGCTGTCCAACGCGGCGGTGGCCGTATAAAGGAACGGGTCGTTCAGGCCGTCCCACAGGCGGACGTTTTCCAGCGTGAACTGCGCGGCGGCGCGGTTGTCTGCCACTGGGACAGTTTGGCTTTGCCCCGCCACGGTAAAGGTGACGGTCCGGCCGCCGCCCTCCACCCAGGCTTCCGCCGTCACCTGGGCGGTGCGCGTATCCGGGTCCACCCGGGGCGTGACCCGAATGCCCGGCGCGCCCCAATATCCCAGCGCAAAGTGGGCGGCGGGCACGGTGATCAGATTTACATCCCGGTACAAACCGCCGTAAAACGTGAAATCCGCTTTTTGGGGGTACACGGTGTCGTTCTCGCTGTTATCCACCGCGATGGCCAGCAGGTTTTCGTCCTTCAGCCGGCCGGTCAGGTTGACCCGGAACGTGGAATACCCGCCTTTGTGTTCCGCCAGGGTCTCGCCATTCAGCGACACCACGGCGGTGTGAGCCGCGCCGTTGATCTCCAGCCAGACCTCCTCGCCAGGCTGGAGCGCCGGCGCCTTCAGGCTGCGGGTATACAGGCAGGTGCCTCGGTAGTAGTCGTTGCCGCCGTCCTGGCCGTCTGCAGCGTTCCAGGTGTGGGGCAGGTCCACTGCCTCTCCCCTGGCCCCGCCCAGAACCGTTTTCAGGTCAGCACTTTTGTAAAACTGCCAGCCTTGGTTAATGTTATAGATCGTGCGCATAAGAGTTCTCCTTTTATGTGTCTTTTTTGGCTTTGTGTGGAATATCTGCGCATATTCTGCTACAATAGCGGCAGAAAGGTGTGTGAACCGGATGGAGATCGCAAAAAAGATAGAGTTGTTCCGCGAGCTGGTGCGCTGCGGCGGCGAGGTGTATCTCTGGTGCTATGATGCGCAGGGCACCCTGCTGGAAAGCAACTGCCCGGAGGAGGAATTCCTTTCCAGCGTTTTTTCGGTGTTTGGCTGCAGGGATCACATGCTGACCCACTGGAAAGATCATACCAATCCCATTACGCTGGGCAGCGGCATCGGGCTGGTGTGGAGCGCCGCCTTTGAGCAGCGGGAGGGCCAGCCGTTCCGGGCATGGGTCATCGGGCCGTTTTTTTATACCGATGTGAGCATGAGAAGCATCGAAAACGGCTTTCGGGCCTATGCGGGGCTGGAAGTGAGCGTGGCGTGGAAATCCCATCTGCTGGAGCTGATGCGCCGCATCCCCACTGTGCCCCATCTGGTGAACACCCAGTATCTTCTGATGCTGCATTACTGCCTGACCGGCGAGCATCTGACCCCCAGCGACCTGGGCAGCCTGACCGCTGTGCCACTGCCGCAAAACGAGGCGCAGCCCGTTCACCGAGACCGGCACAAGGTCTGGGCC
>CAMFSB010000002.1 GCA_945982465.1 uncultured Faecalibacterium sp.
CCCGGGATGCAGCCGAACAGGTTCTTGCACGCGGCGGGCATGCCGGTCATCACATGGGTTTTCATTTTGGGCAGGTCGATGATAAAGTCCGCCTCCAGCACCGGGCGGATCAGTTCAAATTCATGGACCAGCACGCCGTTTTCCACCCGGCGCACGCCGCTTTCGCAGGCCGTGTAAGCCTGCACGCCCTCGGCGGCGCACACAGCGGCAAGGCCGGTGGTCTTATACATGGCCTCCATGCGGGCGGCGTTGTACAGCCCGCCCGGCGAATCCGCTACGGTGATGTTTTCGGGCCGGGCGCCCCGGCGCACGCAGGCGTGGATCACCGCCCGCAGGATTTCGGGGTGGGTGGTCACCGCGTGGTCGGGCGCATGGCGGGCCAGCAGGTTGGGCTTGAGCAGGATGCGGGTGTCCGGCCCGATGCGGCCGGGCGCGGCCAGCGCGGCAAACACCCGCTCCACCGCCGCTTCACAGACTGCGGGCGTATACTCCGCCGCCCGGCATACCACGACCGAATGTTCCATCGGCAGTTACTCCTTTTCCGCGCGCAGCTCGGCCAAAAACTCGCCGATACGCCTGAGCGCTTCCTTCAGATGCTCCACCGAATAGGCGTAGCTGATGCGGCAGTACCCCTCGCCCGATGCGCCGAACGCATCGCCGGGCACCAGGGCCACCTGCTTTTTTTCCAGCAAAGCGGTGCAGAACTGCTGGCTGGTCATGCCCGTGGATTTGATGCACGGGAAGCAGTAAAACGCGCCTTTTGGCTCAAAGCATTCCAGCCCCAGGTCGTTGAAGCCCTTGACCACCAGCCGGCGGCGCTGGTTGTATTCGTCGCGCATGCGCTCGATCTCGCTGTCGCACTCCCGCAGTGCCACGATGGCCGCATACTGGCTGGTGGTGGGGGCCGACATGATGGCGCTCTGGTGGATCTTGGTCATCACCTTGATGATGGGCTGCGGCCCTGCCGCGTAGCCCAGCCGCCAGCCGGTCATGGCGTACGCCTTGGAAAAGCCGTTCACCACAATGGTGCGCTCGGCCATGCCGGGCAGCGAGGCGATGGACACATGCTTTTCGCCGCCGTAATTCAGCTCGGCGTAGATCTCGTCCGACAGCACCAGAATATCCGTGCCGCGCAGCACTTCGGCAATGGCCTCCAGATGCTCCCGTTCCATCACCGCACCGGTAGGGTTGTTGGGGAACGGCAGGATCAGCAGCTTGGTGCGCGGGGTGATGGCGGCCTTGAGTTGCTCGGCCGTCAGGCGGAACTCATCCTCCTGCCGGCAGGCAATGTGCACCGGCACGCCGCCCGAAAGGGTGGTAATGGGGTCGTAGCACACAAAGCACGGCTCGGGGATGATCACCTCGTCGCCGGGGGCCACCAGCGCGCGCACGCACATGTCAATGGCCTCGCTGCCGCCCACCGTCACCAGGATCTGGGTGGGGTCATAGCGCAGCTCCATGCGGCGCTGCAGGTAACGGGCGATCTCGGCGCGCAGTTCGGCCAGGCCGGCGTTGGCGGTGTAGCGGGTGCGGCCATGCTCCAGGCTGTCGATGCCCGCTTCCCGGATCGCCCAGGGGGTCTTGAAATCCGGCTCGCCCACGCCCAGGCTGATGCAGTGGGGCATTTCGGCGGCCAGATCGAAAAACTTGCGGATGCCGGACGGGCGCATGGCCACCGCCGCGGGCGCAAGCAGCTTATCATAATCCATCACAGTACCGTGCACTCTCTTTCATCGATCTCTTCGGCGCCGAACATGCGGCCCTCGCGCTTGTAGGTGCGCAGCACAAAGTGCGTCGCGGTAGACAGCACATCGTCCAGCGGCGACAGGCGCTTTGCCACAAACAGCGCGATCTCCTGGAAGGTCTTGCCCTTGATGGTCAGCTGCAGATCGTAGCCGCCGCTCATCAGCAGAACGCTCTCCACCTCGTCGAACTCCGCGATGGTGTTGGCGATCTCGTCAAAGCCGCGGGACTTTTTGGGGCTGACGTGCAGCTCGATCACGGCCTCCACGCGGTCGGCGCCGGCCTTTTCCCAGTCCACCAGCGTCTTGTAGCCCTTGATCAGCCCCTGTGCCTTGGCCAGGTCCATCATGGCCGACACCTCGGCGGTGGATTTGTCCAGCATGGCCGCGATGTCCTCCAGCGGCAGCCGGGCGTTGTTTTCCAGAATTTTCAGCAGTTGCTCCATGGCTTTGTTTTCCATCACACGCGCTCCTTTGCCGGGGCCGGCGCGCGGGCTTTCCCCTCCCGCGCGGCGCAGCCCGCCTTAAAAATTGTACAGACAAGGCTATTATAAAAAAATTTCGCGCGAAAGTAAACCAAATCTCTTCGATTTCACGGCTGTATCTGCTATAATAAAGCTGTTTTTGCGCGCCGGCGCACCGCCGGCCCGTTCCGGGCGGCGCGCCGCCCGCCATTTTTTGAACAAAACAAGAGGGGGTACCGCCATGAAAGCATTTGTTACCGTGATCGGCCACGACACCGTGGGCGTCATCGCCCGCGTATCCGGCCTGTGCAGCCAGCTGAACATCAACGTGGAGGATGTGACCCAAAGCGTTCTGCAGGGCATGTTCGCCATGATCATGCTGGTGGACCTGTCGGCCTGCAATGTCCCGCACGACGAAATGCACAAAGCCTTTGCGCGCCTTGCCGCCGAAATGGATATGCAGATCAATGTGACGCGCCAGGAAGTGTTCGACGCGATGCACACCATCTGACGCGGCGGAGGATTAAAGTATGAGTATGTTTAAGTCGGGCGATATCCTTGAGACCATCGCCATGTTCACCCAGGAAAATCTGGACGTGCGCACCGTGACCATGGGCATCAGCCTGCTGGACTGCATCGACCCCGACCCGCGCCGGGCCTGCGAAAAGGTGTACAGCAAGATCACCGCCAAAGCCGCGCGGCTGGTGCCTGTGGTGGAGAGCATTTCCGCCGAGTACGGCATTCCCATCATCAACAAGCGCATCAGCGTCACGCCCATCGCCATGCTGCTGGGCGCCTGCCCGGACGCCGACCCCGTGGACTTTGCCAAAGCGCTGGACGCGGCGGGCAAGGCCGTGGGCGTCAACTTTGTGGGCGGCTATTCGGCGCTGGTGCACAAGGGCTTTTCGGCAGGCGACGCCCGCCTGATCGAATCCATCCCCCGCGCGCTGGCCCAGACCGACATCGTGTGCAGCTCGGTAAACGTGGGCAGCACCAAAAGCGGCCTGAACATGGACGCCATCCGCATGATGGGCCGTGCCGTGCGCGCCGCCGCCGAGCAGACGGCCGACCGCCAGTGCATCGGCGCGGCCAAGCTGGTGGTGTTCTGCAACGCGCCCGAAGATAACCCCTTTATGGCGGGTGCGTTCCACGGCCCCGGCGAGCCGGACTGCGAGATCCATGTGGGCGTTTCGGGCCCGGGGGCGGTGCGTGCCGCCCTGGCCAAGCTGCCCAAGGACGCCCCCATCGACCAGGTGGCCGAGCTGGTCAAGCGCACCGCGTTCAAGATCACCCGTGTGGGCCAGCTTGTGGCAAACCTGGCCTCGCAGCAGCTGGGTGTGCCGGCGGGCATCATCGACCTGTCGCTGGCGCCCACCCCGGCCATTGGCGACAGCGTGGCCAACATTCTGGAGGAGATGGGCCTGGAGCAGTGCGGCTGCTGCGGCACCACCGCCTGCCTGGCGCTGCTCAACGACGCGGTGAAAAAGGGCGGCGTGATGGCCTCGAACCATGTGGGCGGGCTTTCGGGCGCGTTCATCCCGGTCAGCGAGGACGCCGGCATGATCGCTGCCGCCCAGAGCGGCTGCCTGACGCTGGAAAAACTGGAGGCCATGACCGCCGTGTGCAGCGTGGGCATCGACATGGTCATCATCCCGGGCGACACCGCCGCCGAGACCATCAGCGGCCTGATCGCCGACGAAGCCGCCATCGGCATGGTAAACTCCAAGACCACAGCCGTGCGCGTGATCCCGGCCATCGGCCGCAGGGCGGGCGAGGTGCTGGACTTCGGCGGCCTGCTGGGCTACGGGCCGATCATGCCGGTGAACACCGCCTCCTGCAAGACCTTTATCGACCGGGGCGGCCGCCTGCCCGCCCCCATGCAGGCGCTGAAAAACTGACGCCCTGCCGGTCGTTCTCTGTTTTTCTGTATTGTACGAAATATGCGCCGTGCCTTTGTGCAGTCTGTGCAAAGGCGCGGCGCAACTTTTTTGCACTTGTGCGGCAGTAACGCGGTGTTTGTCACTGTTGCGGGGCGGCCGCTTTTGTTATAATGGAAATATCAGGAGCCGGACGCTTTTGTGCATCGCCGCTGCTCCGCCATACGATTGAAAAGGAGAGATTCAATATGGCTCAATTTGTCAAGCTGGCCCCCGACGCGCTGAAAGCGCTGCGCACGGTCAACCCCCGTCTGGTCTCGTACAATGTGGAGATGACCGAGGTCACCGGCGGTACGTTCTGGAAAGCCTATACCGAGGCGCAGGTGGACGGTACCGAAGAATTCCCCCCCATCGCCGACTGGCGCGATATGGGCAACCTGCAGCAGTACTATCCGCCCATCGACCTGTACAACCCCCGCCTGCGCGCGCTGGCCAAGGAGTTGGGCGCCGCGTGGGTACGCGTATCCGGCACCTGGGCCAACAAGACCTATTACGACTTTGACGGCCACACCGGCGGCCAGGTGCCCGAAGGCTTCCAGAACCTGCTGACCCGCGAGCAGTGGATCGGCGTGCTGGATTTCGTCAAGGCCATCGGCGCCAAGCTGCTGGTGTCCGTGGCCAACTGCCCGGGCATTCACAGCGCCGACCAGCCCTGGACGCCCGAACAGGCCGAGCTGCTGTTCGGCCTGAGCAAGGAGTACGGCGTGCCGGTCAGCGCGGCCGAGTTCACCAACGAGCCCAACATGATGGCCCTGAGCGGCCTGCCGGCCGGCTACACCCCCGCCGACCACGAGCGCGACCATGACCTGTTTGCCAAGTGGCTGCGCGCCAACTATCCGGACTGCCTGCTGGTCGGCCCGTGCACGGTGGGCGACGCGATGATCGGCCCCCAGGCCAAGGGTGACAAGGTAGGCGGCGGCATCGCCTCGGCGCTGCAGATCGTTACCACCGATCAGCTCATCGGCAACTGCACCGAAAAGATCGACGTGTTCAGCTACCACTACTACAACGGCGTGTCCGAGCGCGGCGCCGCCATGGGCGGCCACTGGACGGCCGACCAGAGCCTGACCGAAGCGTACCTGGCCGTGGCCGGCGACTGCGCCCGCCAGTACGCCCCGCTGCGCGACAAATACGTGCCCGGCGGCGAGATGTGGGTCACCGAAAGCGGCGACGCCGGCTGCGGCGGCAACACCTGGGCTTCCACCTACATGGACGTGCCCCGCACGCTGAACGAGCTGGGCGAGTTTGCTTCCCTCACCGACGGCGTGATCTTCCACAACACGCTGGCTTCCAGCGATTACGGCTACCTGAAGCACGGCAGCTTTGAGCCGCGGCCCAACTACTTTGCGGTGCTTCTGTGGAACCGACTGATGGGCACCACCGTGTACGACGCCGGCGAGCCCATCCGCGAGGGCGTGCACGTATACGCCCACTCCCGCAAGGACGGCAAGCCCGGCGCGGCCTACCTGATCATCAACAACTCCCTGACCGAGGCCACCACCGTGGAGCTGCCCGTGCCCGCCCAGCGCTACACGCTGGACGCCGAGGCCGTGCGCAGCCGCGTGATGCGGCTGAACGGCCAGCCCCTGACGCTGGGCGAAAACGACGCCCTGCCCGCCATGGAGCCCGCGGCCGCCCCCGCCGGCACGCTGGAGCTGGCCCCCGCCACCTGCACGTTCCTGATCGTGTAATTCTCTGAACCAACCGGCGGCCAAAGGGCCGGGCGCAGACGCGCCCGGCCCTTTTTGTGTGCCCGCATCCCTGCGGACCGTTTCGGGGCACAGAACGTGAATGCCGTATTGCCCCGTCCGGCATTTTGTGCTACACTTTCCAAGGCTTTGCGCGCCGGCCTCTTTTTTCACAGTACAACAGGCCGGTCATCGGCCAAGGAGGAACACAATATGATCCAATTGCTGCTTGCGGTTATTTATCTGTCTTTCATCAGCCTGGGCCTGCCCGACGCCCTGCTGGGCTCGGCCTGGCCCATCATGTACCCGGAGTTTGGCGTGCCGGTGTCCTACGCCGGCGCAATTTCCATGATTATCGCGGCGGGTACCATCGTTTCCAGCCTGATGAGCGACCGGCTGACCTACGCGCTGGGCGCCGGCAAAGTCACCGCCCTCAGCGTGGGCATGACGGCCATGGCCCTGCTGGGCTTTTCGTTCAGCCATTCGTTCTGGCTTTTGTGCCTGTGGGCGATCCCTTACGGGCTGGGCGCCGGCAGCGTGGACGCGGCCCTGAATAACTATGTAGCGCTGCACTACAGCAGCCGCCACATGAGCTGGCTGCACTGCATGTGGGGTATTGGTGCGGCGGTCGGTCCTTCCATCATGGGGCGGGTGCTGGCCGGCGGCGCGCCCTGGAACATGGGCTACCGGATCGTGGGCCTGCTGCAGATCGCGCTGACCGCTGTGCTGCTGTTCAGCCTGCCGCTGTGGAAAGGCCGCACTGCCGCCAACCCGGAATCCGGCGAAGCCGCCGGCCCGCTGCCGCTGCGGCAGGTGGTGGCCATTCCGGGTGCCAAGGCCGTGATGAGCGCGTTTTTCTGCTACTGCGCGCTGGAAAGCACCGCCGGCCTGTGGGCCAGCAGCTACCTGACGCTGTACCGCGGCGTGCCCGCCGCCACCGCCGCCGCCTTTGCCAGCCTGTTCTATCTGGGTATCACGGCAGGCCGGGCGCTGAACGGCTTTCTGACCTTGCGGCTGAGCGATTCGGCCCTGATCCACCTGGGCGAATGCGTGCTGGCGGTGGGCCTGGCCGCCCTGATCCTGCCGCTGGGGCAGACGGCGGCGCTGGCGGGCCTGGTGCTGGTGGGCGTGGGCTGCGCGCCCGTTTACCCCTGCCTGATCCACTCCACCCCCATCCTGTTCGGGGCGGATAAGTCGCAGGCGCTGATCGGCGTACAGATGGCCAGCGCCTACACCGGCACCTGCCTGATGCCGCCGGTGTTCGGCCTGATCGCCAACAACCTCTCGGTGGCGCTGTACCCGGTGTACCTGCTGCTGTTTCTGGCGGGCATGGCGGTCATGTACCAGCGGCTGTGCCGCGTGACCAGCCGCTGAGCACAGGCACACAGCACCGCCGCGCCGCCCTGCCCGGCACATGGTTCGCACACTCCGGCACTAACCCAGCGCCTCCTCCCGCCAAAACACCGAACCTCCCCCCGCAAAAACCACCAACCCACCGGGCATACTGCCTGCAAAGGAAGGAGGTTTTGCTTTGTGAAGGCTTTTTACAAAATCTGCCTGGTGCTTCTGATCATCGGCGGCATCAACTGGGGCCTGGTCGGCCTGTTCTCGTTCAACTGCGTGGGCTGGCTTTTGGGCGGCAGCGCGTCGATCCTCTCCCGTATTGTATATGTGATCGTCGGCGTGGCAGCCCTGTGCGCCATCCCCGACCTGTTCTCTTCCGACGGGGATTCCGTCTGATAAAACCCAAAAGCCCCGCTGAGGCGGCGGCCGTAAAACAAGCGATCCTCCGTATGCTGCAGCCATACGGAGGATCGCTTTCTGCGTGATATTCCCATTGATCGGCCAAAGCTGCCGGCCCCAAAAGCCATGCAGCGGCCTGCCGGCCCGCACAAAAACACCCGGAGCGCAGGGCCCCGGGCGCTTATCCTACTGTTCCGCCCATGTCCGGCCAGCCGGCGGGCTTTTGATCAGACCGTTTGAGCTGTTTGCGGCGCGCCGCTGGGCACGGGCTGCGCGGCGGCCGGCTCCTGCCCGGCCAGCGGCACGTCAAGCGCGGCAGGGTCCGGTTCTTCGGCGGCGGGCTGCGGCGGGCGCGCGGCGGGCTGCGGCAGATGCCGGCACACCTGTTCAAGCGCGGCGCAGTCCTCGGGCAGGTCGGTCAGGCTCTGGCCGTGGTGGGCAAACAGGATCTGCCCCCCGGGGCCCACCGCCAGCGTCAGCGGCAGAAGCTGCGGCTCGCTTTTATGCAGCACATAGCCCTGCTCCTGCGCGCGGCGGAAAATGCGCTGCGCTTCAAAGGTCCAGCGCAGCCGGCTGGCGCTGGACCGGATGCCGAAATGCTCGTACAGCACGCCCTCGGCGTCGCAGATCAGCGGGAACGGAAACCTCCCGCCGCCCAGCCCCTCGGCAATGCGCTGCGGCTGCGAGCGCACCACGCAGGCCAGCCGCCCGCTTTGCAGCGCCGGCAGCGTGCGCACATACCGCATCAGATATTCGCGGCTGATGGGATGACCGAAGTTTGCCAGAAACACCAGCACCAGCGGCAGCGGCCCCTCGCACAGCTCGTAAAAGTCCTGTTCCGCCGCGTCGGGCGTATCGTATGTAAAGCACGGGATCACCGTGCCGGTCAGCGGGTCGGGCCGCATGGCAGCGTCACATCCTTTTTTACAAAACTTCCCAAAACGAAAGCACGCAGCACACCCCGGTGCCGCGTGCCGAAAGCATCAAAAGACCCCGCCCGGTCGTCTGCAGCCAAATCAAACCTACCCTTACGGACAGGTGGGTGCCCTGTCGCCGGGTTCATGCTCCCTCATCGGGCCTCTATGGTAAGCCATAGCGGGGAGGTCTGCAATCCGCCGGCGAACGCCGGGCTCCCATGAAATGATTAGTAGGATCATATACAGCCGCAACAAATCGAGCCGGGCAGGATCATTTCAACCAAATCAGCGGCCCCGGCCGCCCTGCGCCGGCATTTCCGCCTTACGATTCGATGTCGTAATCGTCCGCCAGCAGCTTTTCGATCTGCTTGCCTACCTCGAAAAGCTCCTCGTCGTCCTCGACCACATCGTAGTATTCGCCTTCCTCGTCGGCGCCCACGCGCAGGATCACCAGCTGCTCGTCGCCCGAGATCTCGCTTTCGTCCTCCACGTACTCCACCACGCCGATGTAGCGGGCGTCGTTGTAGTCCAGCGAAGCAATGATCTCAAAGGTCAGCTCATGGCCCTCGCCGTCGTCCAGGGTGATCAGTTCCGGGCCGTACTCTTCCTCGGGCACTTCCGGCATTTTGTTTTCCGCCATGTTCGCACTCCTGTCAGCCCGCGCGGCGGGCCGTCGTTGGTTTTGTCGTGCCTATAGTGTACCCTGTTTTGCCCGCCGCGTCAAGCGTCAGACTGCATTGCGCCCCGTTCAGAGAAATTTTCCACGAATTTCACCGGCGCGCCCTCGCATCCGCGCACAGAATATGCTACACTGGGAGCAATATGGTGTTTCGCTCATCGTTCGGCCCGATCCGCCCTGCGGACGGACTATACTGGTATTATACAGAGGGAGGAGCTGGAATATGCGCCGATTTTATTCCGTTTTGATCTGCTGCGCGCTGTGCGCCGCGCTGCTGTGCGGCTGCGGCGGCGGCAGCACAGGCTCTGGCGGGGCCGGCATCCGCCGCAGGGAGTATTCTTCGGAGGAGCTGCAGTTCACCGCGCCGGCGCAGGGTGCGCCCGTGGCGGTGTTTGACACCTCCGCCGGCGAGATCCGCGCCGTGCTGTACCCGGACAAAGCGCCCCAGGCGTGCGAAAACTTTATTGCGCTGGCGCAGCGCGGCTACTACGATGGCACCGTGTTCTACCGCGTGGAATCCGGCTTTTGCATCGAGGGCGGACTGGATGGGGCCGGCGGCTCCACCACCGCCTGGGGCGGCAGCGGCTACCCGGCCGAGACCACCGACGCGCTGCACCACTATTCCGGCGCGCTGTGCGCCGCCATGAACACAAACGGCGAGGGTGGCAGCGTGTTCTACATTCTGCAGACGCTGCCCGAAGCCCCTGCCGCCGACCTTCTGGCCCAGATGGAAAGCGCCGGCTGCCGCCAGGCGGTGATCGACGCCTACAAGGCCGTGGGAGGCGCGCCGTACCTGGATTATACCGACACCGTGTTCGGCCAGGTGTACAGCGGCATGGACGTGGTGGACGCCATTGCCCAGGCCGAAACGGATGAAGCCATGGCCCCGCTGGAACCGATCGTCGTGAACCGCGTGACCATCACCACCTACGGCGAGGGATAAGCGCCCACCGGCCTTTCCGCGCCCTGCGCCGCCGCATATGCGAACAGCCCTGCGTCCCATGGGGGATGCAGGGCTTTTTTGCCGCCGCTGCGAGCCAAAGCCTTCCACTGCGCACAAAATTTTTCGGCCGGGGCGCAATTTTTCCGTCCCTCCGGCTCGTGTTCCGGGCAGAAGAATCTTTTTACTCCGCCCCGAAAAGGAGGGTTTGCCCATGAAATGCCGTGTTTGCTTTGTGTTTGCCGCCCTGTGCCTGTGCGCCGCCCTGCTGGCGGGTTGCGGCCGCACCGGGAGCGCCGCCGCGTCCGGCGGCGCATTGGCCCCGGCCGGCTCATCGGCCCCGGCCGGCGAAGCCACCCTGACCGGCCGCGTGGTGGCCGCAGAGGGCCCCAGCCTGCTGCTGGCCGGCTGGGGCGAAGGGCAGGATGACGCCGGCCGGGTGTACCGTGTCACTGTGCCGGAAACCGCCGACCCCGCCAGCTTTGAAGCCGGTATGCTGGTCGATGTGGTCTACAACGGTGAAATGCTGGCGCTTTACCCCTCGCAGCCTGTGGACGTGCGTGCCGTGCGCAGCCGCGCCGACGGTTTTGATGATCTGTGCGCACTGTATCTGCAGGTGCTGGAGGATCTCTGGCAGGTGGACGAAGGGCTGAACAGCGGCATCACCGAGTTGGGGGTCGATCTGTCCGGCACGCGGCTTTCGCCGGCGGAGCAAGCGGCCGTAGCCTGGGCATTTGGCGAGGCGCACGGCATCGTGCCGGTGCAGGGCACGCGGGAGCAGCTGGCTGAACAGGGCTGGCTGACCCCCGATGACCCCGCCGCCGACCACCCCATGTATCACTGGGAAAACGGCTGCCTGTTCACCATTGCCGAACAGCCGGCGTCCGGCGTGTACAATGCGCCTACGCTGTGCTTTGACGCGCAAAAGTGGCGCAGCGGCACCGGCGCGTATTTCTTCCGTGACTGCACCAGCACACAATCCGCTTTGGGCCGCTGGGGCGGCTACACGGTGGGCGCTTACGCCATTTCGTAACCGAGCCGCCGGGCGGCGGTGCCCTCTTACATGAAACGCCACTGCCGGGCGCGGCTGCGCCCCTCCCATACAAAAAAGGCCCCTGCCCGGCTGTGCGCCGGGCAGGGGCCTTTTGCGTTGCGGTTTGCGGCGGGCCGCTTTACGCAGCCAGCAGAGCGGCCAAGCGCTGGGCAATGGCCTTGATAAAGGCTTCGCTGTCCACCGCCGCGGGGGTGATGCCCTCGGCCAACGCGCACAGGTCCTTGGTCATAATGACCTCGTTCAGCGTCTGCAGGGTGGCCTGCTCCAGCTTGTCGCCAAAGGCGGCCAGTTCGGCCAGGCCGTCCAGCTCGCCGCGCTTGCGCAGCGCGCCGCTCCATGCAAAAATGGTGGCCACCGGGTTGGTGGAGGTGGTTTCGCCCTTCAGCCAGCGGTAATAATGCCGGGTCACGGTGCCGTGGGCGGCCTCGTACTCGTACTTGCCGTCCGGGCTGACCAGCACGCTGGTCATCATGGCAAGGCTGCCGAACGCCGTGGAGACCATATCGCTCATCACGTCGCCGTCGTAGTTTTTGCACGCCCAGATAAAGCCGCCCTCGCTGCGAATCACACGGGCCACAATGTCGTCGATCAGGCTGTAGAAGTAGGTAATGCCTGCCGCCTCAAACTTTTCCTTATACTCGGCGTCGTAAATTTTCTGGAAGATATCCTTGAACGTATGGTCGTATTTTTTGCTGATGGTATCCTTGGCGCCGAACCACAGATCCTGCTTTGCGCCCAGCGCAAATTCAAAGCAGCTGCGGGCAAAGTTCTCGATCGAGGAATCCTTGTTGTACTGGGCCTGCAGCACGCCGCCGCACTCAAAATCATACACCTCGGCGCTCATGGTCTCGCCGTTTGCGCCGGTAAAGCGCAGCTCGGCCCTGCCGGGGCCGGGCACGCGGAACTCGGTGGCCTTGTACATATCGCCGTAGGCGTGGCGGGCGATGGTGATGGGCTTTTTCCAACTGCGCACCGAGGGCTTGATGCAGTCGATCATGATCGGGCTGCGGAACACCGTGCCGTCCAGCACGGCGCGGATGGTGCCGTTGGGGCTTTTCCACATTTCATGCAGCTTGTACTCGTCCATGCGCTGGGCGTTGGGGGTGATGGTGGCGCACTTGACCGCCACGCCGTATTTTTTGTTGGCCAGGGCCGCGTCCATCGTTACCTGATCGCCGGTGGCGTCGCGGTTGGGCAGGCCCAGGTCGTAATACTCCGTCTTGAGCTCCACAAACGGCAGGATCAGCTCCTCCTTGATCATCTTCCAGAGGATGCGGGTCATTTCGTCGCCGTCCATCTCCACCAGCGGCGTGGTCATGCGGATCTTTTCCATTGTACTTTCCCTCCTGATAGTAGTCTCTATGATCCCGGCGCGCAATCGCCGGACAAACATGGGGGCTGCCCGGTTCAGCGGGCATAGGCCGCGGCCAGCTTTTCAAAGGCCGGCAGGCTGCGGCGCACCTTTTCGGTGTCGATGCAGTAGGCAAGGCGCACATAGCCCGGCGCGCCGAACGAATCGCCGGGCACCAGCAGCAGGTCGTATTCCCGCGCTTTCAGGCAGAACGCCTTGGCGTCGGCCTCCAAAGCCTTGGGGAAGATATAGAACGTGCCGCCCGGCTTTTGCACCGTAAAGCCCAGCTCGGTGAGCTTGGCATACAGCAGCTTCATGTTGGTCTGGTACACCGAAAGCTCGCTGGTCACTTCCAGGCATTCGGCGCAGGCGCGCTGGATGATGCTGGGCGGGCAGTTGTGGCCGGTAAAGCGGCTGATCTGCGCCATCATGTCCACCAGCACGTCCTCGCCCTCGCAGCCGGGCCGCACCGCAACATAGCCGATGCGCTCGCCGGGCAGGCTCAGGCTTTTGGAAAAGGAATAACAGGTCAGCGTATGCTCGTACAGCGCCGCCGGGTAGGGCGCGTCCACGCCGTCAAACACGATCTCGCGGTAGGGCTCGTCGCTGACCAGATAGATCGGGCGGCCATAGGCGGCGCTTTTTTCGCGCAGGATGTCCGCCAGCCGCCGCAGTGTCGGGGTCGAGTACACCACGCCCGAGGGGTTGTTGGGCGTGTTGATGAGCACCGCCGCCGTGTTTTCGTTCAGCATGGCGGCAAACGTCTCCAAATCAGGCTGGAAGGCCTCCGGCTCCGCCGGCACCACCCGCAGCACCGCCCCGGTGCCGGCCACATAGGGGCCGTATTCGGGGAAGTACGGCGCAAAGGTCAGCACCTCGTCGCCGGGCTTTGTCACCGCGCGCAGGGCGTGCGACAAGGCGCCCGCCGCCCCCGTGGTGGGAAAAATATGGTCGATGGTATACGGCAGCTGGAACCGGGCAGCCAGGCTTTTGGCCACCGCCGCGCGGAACACCGGGTCGCCCTGGCTGGGGCAGTAGCCGTGCAGTTCCACCGGCTCCTGCTCGGCCAGCAGCCGCAGCATAGCCGCCGTGACCTGCGGCGGGCGGGGCACGCTGGGGTTTCCCAGCGAATAGTCAAACACGTTTTCGTAGCCGATCTGGGCAGCGCGCTGCCTGCCAAACATAAAGGTTTCGCGGATCACGCTTTTCTGGGCCAGCATACGGCGGTATCCTTCGTTCAGCATGGTTTATTTTCCCCTTTCCGGCAGGCCGCGCGGCGCGGTCCGCTGTTCAATCCTCATGGCCGGCGTAGTTCTGCTCGATCTTGATCACGCAGATCGCACCCTCGTTCTTTTGCCGGGCGGCCTCGCGCAGCCGCCGCATCACGTCGGCCCGGTCGCCCTTATATCCCGCCGGCAGCACCAGGTCAAACAGCACGTTGGTGTGGGTCTCGCCGGGCACGATGCGCAGGTCATGCAGCGAAAGCGCCGGGTCGATGCCGTGCAGCGTTTCGGTCAGGTAGCCGCGCATATCCGCCACCGCGTGGTCGGCGGTAACGATGGGGTCGTAGTGGATGGTCAGCTGCAGATGGTCATCGCGCAAAAAATCCCGTTCGATGTTGTCGATCAGGTCGTGGGCTTTCAACACATCGGTCTCGGCGGCAAACTCCACATGCAGCGAGGCGAACTGCTGGCCCGGGCCGTAGTCGTGCACCATCAGATCGTGCATGCCCAGCACGCCCGGGTAGGACATCACCTTTTTTTCGATGTGGTGTACTAAGGCCGGGTCGGGGCTTTCGCCCAGCAGGGGGCTGAGGGTGTCGCGCACCAGCCCCGCGCCCGACCACAGGATGAACGCCGCCACCGCAAGACCCATGATGCCGTCGATCACCGCAACGCCGGTGAGCTTGTACAGCAGCGTGGCCGCCAGCACGGCCGCCGTGCTGATCACATCGTTGCGGCTGTCGGCCGCGGTGGCGCGCAGCGTGTCGGAATCGATGCGCTCGCCGATGACCCGGTTAAAGCGGCTCATCCACAGCTTGACAGCGATGGAGGCCGCCAGCACCGCCACGCTCAGCAGGCTGAAGGTTACGGCCTCCGGGTGCAGGACCTTTACAAAGGATTCCTTGAGCAGCGACAGGCCGATGGCCAGGATCATCACGCTGACCGAAAGCCCGGCCAGATACTCGTACCGGGCGTGGCCGAACGGGTGCTTTTCGTCCGCCGGCCTGGACGCCAGCTTGAACCCCAGCAGGCTGACCACGTTGCTGGATGCGTCCGACAGGTTGTTCACCGCGTCGGCGGTGATGGCGATGGAGCCGAACAGCGTGCCCGCGGTAAACTTGCCCACAAACAGCAGCACATTGCACACAATGCCTACCAGCCCGGCCAGCCGGCCGTAGGCGGCGCGCACCGCCGGCTGCGCCGGATCGCCGGGTTCCCGGATGAACAATCGGATCAGAAGCTGTGTCAAAACAGACCCCTCCAAACTTTATGTACCGGCGGCGGCCGCCGCCGTGCAGGCTTGTCTGGCCAGGCGGTTTTATGCGCCGCATGGACCAAATGACTATTCAAAATATAATACCATGCCGCCGCCGGTGTGTAAAGGGCAGCCGTGTTTTTTTACCCTGCCGTGCGCCGGGCCTGCCGCCGGGCAAACGCGCGCGCATGCGTTGAATTTTAAAGTTTTTTCTGCCCCGCAGGGAATTTTCCGCTTACACTTCGGCCCAAAATTTTGTTATAATGGAGCCAACAAGCGCCCTGTATCCGGCTGCGGGCGGGCCGGCGGGCCATTGCTGCAAAAAGGAGGAACCCGTTATGTATGAGGTCGGTCAACTGATCGTGTATGGAAGCACCGGCGTGTGCCGTGTAGAGGCGGTCGAAGTGCCCCAAAACATCCCCTCGGCGGGTAAAAACCGGCTGTACTACCGGCTCAAGCCCCTGTATGACGCCGGAGTGATCTATACCCCGGTGGACACCACTGTGTTCATGCGGCCGGTGATCAGCCGCGAGCGGGCCGAACAGTTGATCCGCAGCATCCCCTCAATCCGGCCGGCGCCGTGTGATTCCCACAGCCCGCAGATGCTGGGCGACCATTACAAGACCTTTTTCCGTTCGCACAGTTGCGAGGACCTGATGCAGCTGATCAAAACGGTGTACTGTAAGTCCCGCCTCAGCCCCACCGGCCGCGCCATCAGCAAAACCGACCAGCACTATCTCAGGCGCGCGGAAGAGCTGCTGTACAACGAGTTTTCCGTGGCGCTGGAAATGCCCGCCGATCAGGTCAAGCCCTATATCGAGCACTGCCTGGGCGGGTTTGACGCGGTGGACGCCGCCCTGCCGGTGCAGTAGCCCCGCGCCGCCATACAAAGCAAGGCGCATTACCGCCGCCCCGTGCAGGGGCCATGCGGCAATGCGCCTTTGCATCGTATTTCAGGTTTCAGGCCGTTTTCAGGCGCGGTGCACGTAGGCTTCGCGCTCGGCGCCCACCGAGATGTAGGTGATCTTGCAGCCAACGGCCTGCTCCAGATACAGCACATAGTCCTGCGCCGCTTTGGGCAGGTCCTCCCAGGTGCGGGCGGCCGTCAGATCGCAGTGCCAGCCGGGCAGGTACTCCACCACAGGACGGGCGGTATCCAGCGCCTCGCCCATGGGGAAGCGGGTGGTGGTGGTGCCGTCGGCCAGCTGATAGGCGGTCACCACCGGGATGCGCTCCATATAATCCAGCACGTCCAGCAGCGTCAGCGCCACTTCGTCGCAGCCCTGGCAGAACACACCGTAGCGGCTTGCCACCAGGTCGATGGGGCCCACGCGGCGGGGGCGGCCGGTGGCCGCGCCGTATTCATGGCCGGCCTCGCGCAGCCGGTCCTTTTCCTCCTCGGTCATGGCCTGCTCGGCGGCAAAGGGGCCGTCGCCCACGCAGGAGGAGTAGGCCTTCATGATCCCGATGGAGTTGTCCAGCTTATGGCCCGGGATGCCCGCGCCGATGGGGGCGTACGCGCCGATCACGTTGGACGAAGTGGTGTACGGGTAAATGCCGAAGTCCACATCGCGCAGCGCGCCCAGCTGGGCCTCGAACAAAATCTTTTTGCCGGCGCGATCGGCCTGGTCCAGATACGCGCCCGCGTCGCAGATGTAATCGCGGAAGATGGCGGCGTACTGCTGCAGCCAGGCCCACATTTCCTCCACGTCGATGGGATCGGCGTTGTAGCTGCCCTGCATCACCAGGTTTTTGGAATCCACCATGGTCACAAGGCGCTTTTTGACCGCCTCGTCCAGATGCAGCAGATCGCCCATGCGCAGGGTCTTTTTCATGTATTTGTCGCCGTACACATAGGCGATGCCCCGCTTGGTCGAGCCGAACTGGGCACCGGTCTTGGACAGGCGGGCTTCCTCCAGCCCGTCCTGCGCCACATGGTACGGCATGGTGATGGTGGCGCGGTCGGAGATCTTCAGGTTTTCCGGGCTGATGGCGATGCCCTGCTCGCGCAGCTTTTTAATCTCGCCGTCCAGATGGTGCGGGTCGATGACCATGCCATTGCCCATGACGCACACCACGTCCGGGCGCAGGATGCCGGAGGGCAGCAGGTTCAGCACAAACTTGCCCCGTTCGTTTTTAACGGTGTGGCCCGCGTTGTTGCCGCCCTGATAGCGCACAACGATGTCGTAATCCTGGCTGATCAGGTCGACCATGCGGCCCTTGCCCTCGTCGCCCCAGTTGATACCCGTGATTGCAGTTAGCATAGTTGGTTCCTCGTTTTCTAACACAGAAGTGCAGCCTTTTCCGCGCACCTTGCCCGGGATTCGCCGCCTTAGCAGACACCCTTATTATAATCGAACCGACGTAAAAAGAAAAGAGCCAGTTGCGCCTGCCGGGTCGTTCAGCTGCGGGGCAGCGGCTTTTTGGGCTGCAGGCTGTGCACAGTGCCGTCCGGCTCCTGGATGCTGGTGTGGTCCAGCTGGGCCTTCAGGCTTTGGCGCACCTCGGCCACATACTCGCTGCGCAGCGCCTGCTGCTCGGCCTTTTCGGCCGCGGTCAGCCCCTCGGGGGTTTTGCTTTTGGCGGCCAGCGCGTTGATCCGCGCGATCTTTTCCTTTGTCATGGCTGTTTCCTCATTTCCGGGGCGCGGCCCCTTGTTCCGGCAGCCCGCGGGCCGCGGCCTGTGCTGCCGCCCGGCTGCTGCCGCTATTATAGCATTCCCCTGTGCGCGCGGCAAGCGGGCCGCCTTTTGCGCTTTGGCGCCGCCTGTGCTACAATAAGCACAAACCTCTTTGAAAAGGAGCCTGCCCATGCCTAGCCCCGAAAACTATGCCCGCGAGCTGGACCGCGTGCTGCAAGCGCTGGCCGGCAGCCGCCCGCGCCTTTTGCTGCACGCCTGCTGCGGGCCGTGCAGCAGCGCCGTGCTGGAGCAGCTTTGCCAGCACTTTGACATCACCGTTCTCTATTATAACCCCAACACCTGGCCGGCGGCCGAATACCGCCGCCGGGGCGACGAGCTGTGCCGTTTTGTGGCCCAGGCCCACCCGCTGGGCGTGCAGGTGGTGGAAGAGCCCTACGACCCGCAGGTGTTCTACGCCGCCGTGCAGGGGCTGGAAGCCGAGCCGGAGCGCGGTGCCCGCTGCACCGTATGCTACCGCCTGCGCATGGAAAAGGCCGCCCAATACGCCCGGGACCATGGCTTTGACTGGTTTACCACCACGCTGTCCATCAGCCCGCACAAGGACGCCGGGCGCATCAACGCCATCGGCCGCGCGCTGGAGCAGCAGTACGGCGTGCGCCACCTGCCCGGCGACTTTAAAAAGCGCAACGGCTACCTGCGCAGCTTACAGCTCAGCGAGCAGTACGGCCTGTACCGGCAGGACTACTGCGGCTGCGAGTTTTCGGCCCGGGCGCGGCAGGCCGGCAAATAGCGCGGGCGCGTTTTACCATCTGCCGGTTTGCCGGGGTATCAGAACCACAAAGCAGAGACGCTTTGGCGCAACGCCGCGGCGTCTCTGCTTTTTTGCATTTTGGGGGCGCTTACTGCTCGGGCTTGTTCAGGTAGCGGTACACCGTGGGCACCGACACCTGCAGCTGGGCGGCGATCTCCGCCACGGCGCCCTTCATCATCATCACGCCCTCGTCGTTCATGCGGTGCACCACCCGCACCTTTTCGCGCAGCGACATGCGCGCGGGGGCCACGCCGCTTTCGGCAATGATCTCGGCGATGCGGTTGTGCATCATGCTGGTCATGGGATTGTCCAGGTTTTCCACATAATCGCTCTGCTGCACCGCCGTCAGGTTGAACCGTTCCAGCAGCGCCTGCAGCGCGCGCCGGGTCTCCTGCACCGTCGCCATATCCTTATTGATGCACAGCAGGCCGATCAGCCGGCCCTCGTTTTTGATGTAGTAGGTGGAGGACAAAAACTCCCCCTCCTTGCTTTTGCCGCTGTAGTTGGCCAGATACTCCGCGTCGGTATAGCTGCCCTTTTTCTGGATCTCGCGGGCCAGATCGGTCATGGGGTCGCCCACGCCGCGGCCCGATACGCTGTTGCGGATGGCGATCAGCGAATGCTCCGGGTCGGTCACATCGTGCACCACCACCTCGCAGCCAGGCCCGCACACCTCCGCCAGAAACGGCACCATCCCGATATAAATCTGCAGCAATTCGCGGTCTGTCACGCTCATTCTCCTGTTCTGTGCCGGCGGCGCTGGCCCAAGGCAGCGGTCAGGCGATAAAGTTACAACTAAAAAGTATACCAGATGGCGCAAAATCTTCGCAACCAACATTTTCCACAAAAAACGGCCTGGTTTTTCTTCACAGAAAGAGTGAGAAAGTTATTTACAAATTGATAAAAATTTTATACAATCAAGTTATAAGCTGCCCGGGTATATCCCGCACAGAGCATATGATTTTTTGTGATAAAGGAGGCATTTCCCCCATGGCAAAACAGATCGTGCAGACCGCAGACGCCCCGGCCGCCATCGGCCCGTATTCGCAGGCCGTTGCCGCCAACGGCACCGTGTATGTGTCGGGCCAGCTGCCCATCGACCCCGCCACCGGCGCGTTCGCCGGGCCGGACATCGCCAGCCAGACCGAGCAGTCGCTGAAAAACATTCAGGCCATTCTGGCCGCTGCGGGGCTGGGCCTGGACGCCGTGGTCAAGACCACCGTGCTGCTCCAGGACATCGCGGACTTCGGCGCCATGAACCAGGTCTACGCCCGGTACTTCACCGCCGACTGCCCCGCCCGCGCCGCGTTCCAGGTGGCCGCGCTGCCCAAGGGCGCGCTGGTGGAGATCGAGGCCGTAGCCGTGCGCTGAACTGCCCGTCCGCGCAGCAAAAAGGAGGTTCTATGACAAACGAGTGGATCTGCCGGCAGGCTCAGGCGCTGCAGGCCGACGTGGTGCGCTGGCGCCGCATCGTCCACGGCTTTGCCGAGCTCAGCGGGCGAGAGGTGCAGACCAGCGCCTTCATCCGCGCCGCGCTGGAAGCTCTGGGCCTGCCGGTACGGGCTGTCAGCGCCCCCGGCCGGCGGGCCACGCTGGGCGCCGGCCGCCCCGGCCCCGCGCGCGCCGGCCCGGGCGCGCCGCTGCGCCGCGGCCGCCTCGGTGTCGGTGCCGGGCTTCAGCCGCAGGGCTACGGAGCTGATGCGG
>CAMFSB010000003.1 GCA_945982465.1 uncultured Faecalibacterium sp.
TTGAAGATCGCGATGGCACGAAAACCCTGCTGCTCAGCGCGCACCCGTTCGCCGCCTGCAACCGCAAGCACCCGGGCATACAGCGCTTCGGCGGCCTGATCCAGCGTCAGAACGCCGTCGGCCACGAAACCTGCGTTGAAATCGATCCAGTTGGCTTTTCGCTGGGCCAGAGCGGTGTTGGTGGCGACTTTCAGCGTGGGCGCCGGCGCGCCGAACGGCGTGCCGCGCCCGGTGGAAAACAGGATCAGATGCGCGCCCGCCGCCGTCAGCGCCGTGGCTGAAACCAGGTCGTTGCCGGGGCCGTACAGCAGGTTCAGCCCGGGCAGCGTGCCCGGTCCGCCGGAGCCGACTACATCTGTAATGGGGGCGGTCCCGCCTTTTTGGACGCAGCCGCAGCTTTTATCTTCCAGCGTGGTGATGCCGCCGGCCTTGTTGCCCGGGCTGGGGTTTTCGTAGACTACCTCATTGTGCCGCAAAAAGTAATCTTTAAAGCCGTTGATCATGTTTACCGCCTTGTCAAAGACGGCGCGGTCCGCGCAGCGGTTCAGCAGTATGCCTTCGGCGCCGAACATTTCCGGCACCTCGGTGAGCACCGTGGCCCCGCCGCAGGCGCACAGCCGGTCCGAAAAGCGGCCGATCACGGGGTTGGCCGTCAGGCCGGAAAGGCCGTCGCTGCCGCCGCACTTCATGCCCACCACCAGGCCGGCGGCGGAAACCGGCCGGCGCGTAAAGCGGCCCGCGTATTCCGCCAGCTGTTCCAGCAGCGAACGGCCGGCGGCAAATTCGTCCTCAACCTGCTGGCAGGTCAAAAACCGGACCCGGGCAGGGTCGTACTCGCCCAGTTCGGCTACAAACTGATCGTGCTGCGGGTTTTCGCACCCCAGATGCACCACCAGCACGGCCCCGGCGTTGGGGTGGCGGCACAGTGCGGCCAACAGCTTGCGGGTCTGCGCGTGGTCGGCACCCGTTTGGCTGCATCCGTACGGATGGGGGAACGCATACAGCCCCTCCACGCTGCCCTGCACCAGATCCTGATTGTCCGCCGCCAGCTTCTGCGCTACCTCGTTGACGCAGCCCACGGTGGGAATGATCCAGATCTCATTGCGGATGGCGATCCGTCCGTCCGGGCGCAAATATCCGGGGAAGGTCTCAGGCTGCGCGGCGGGCGGCAGGGCCGGCCCGCTGCCGGGCGCATAGGAATACGCCGCCCGGGCCGAAAGCCCGGTGCGCAGATTGTGGGTGTGCACCCAGCCGCCTGCCGGGATGTCCTGCACGGCGCGGCCGATGGGAAACCCGTATTTGATGACCGGTTCGCCCGCCGCGATGGGGGCAACGGCCATTTTGTGCCCCTGGGGGATAGCCTCAGCGGCAGCGCAGGAACATCCGCTGCCCTGGCAGCGCTCGCCTGGGGCGATGGGCCGCAGCGCCACCGCCACGTTATCCCGTGGGTCGATCCGGATCAGGGAAAGAGGCTCCGACATGGCAGTTCCCTCCTTAAACGTGGTTTTGCAGGCAGGCGGCAAAGGCCGCCCGCGCGCCTGTGCGGCGGATCTGGAACAGATCCGCCAGAACGGCGGCTTCCAGGCCGGGCACAGCGGCCAGATCCATGCCCCACATCTGCTGGTCACGCAGTATGGCGCCGGTCAATGCGGCGTCGCCGTCGGCGCGCAGCGCATAAAAGCGGTCCAGGACCCAGCCTTCATCCTGCACGGTATACACATCGCCCTGGGGCCGCCGGCACACCAGCCCCTCGGCCGTGCGGGCCTGGATATCGGAGGAATAAAACGCCAGGTATGCCGCCAGGCTCATGACCAGGCAGGCGGGCAGCGTGCCGCGCAGTTCCCGGTACTCCAGCAGGCTGGGCAGGTTGCGTGCCTTCCACTTGGCGGTGGAGTTCAGGCAGATGCTCAGCAGGGCGTGGTCGATGAACGGGTTGCTGAAGCGGTCCTGCACGGCGGCGGCAAAGGCGCGCAGCGCGCCGGGGTCCAGCGGCAGCGTGGGGATAATTTCCTCATACAGCATTTGGTTCATAAAGCCGCGGAGCACATCGTCCTGCATACAGTCGCGCACAATGTCGAACCCGGCCAGGTACGCCCCGGGCACAAAGCCGGTGTGCGCACCGTTCAGGATGCGCACCTTTCGCTTTTTATAGGGGGTCACATCCGGCACTACGAACACCTGCTCCGAAAGCCCGGCTCCGGCAAAGGGCAGCCGCGCTTCCAGCCAGGCGGGGCCTTCGATGGCCCACACGCCGAACGGCTCGGCCACCGTCAGCAGCTCGTCGCGGTAGCCGCAGACCTGAGCCGCCGCCTGCGTCTCCGGGCCGCGGGGCCGGCCCGGCACAATGCGGTCCACCAGCGTGGAACAAAACGTGTTTGCACTGTGCAGCCAGGCCACGAAGTCCGGCTCCAAAGCCCAGTCGGCGGCATAGGCGGCGCAGCAGCGCTGCAATTCCCGGCCGTTGTTGTCGATCAGCTCGCAGGGCAGCACGATCAGCCCTTTGTCGACCGCACCCTCAAAGGCCCGCCAGCGCTCGTACAGCACGCGGGTCAGCTTTGCGGGGAAAGCCGCCGGTGCGTGCGGGCCGAACGCGCTGTCGCCCGGGCGGTAGGCAATGCCCGCCTCGGTGGTGTTGGAAACAACGTATTCCAGCTGCGGGCTGCGGGCCAGCCGCAGCACGGCCTGCCAGTCGGCATCCACGGCGGGGCACAGGCAGTCCTCCACAACGGAGATCACCCGCCCCGTCTGTACCGGGCGGCCGTTTTCCAGCCCGCGCAGGCACAGCGTATAAAGCCCCTGCTGGCGGCGGAACGGCTCCACGCCCTCCGGATGGGTACCCCGGGGCTGCACCAGCATGACCTTGCCGTTCCAGCCGGCCCGCTCGTTAGCCAGGTCGAACCAGTGGTCGGCAAAGGCGCGCAAAAAGTTGCCCTCCCCGAACTGCAGTACCTTGACCGGCGCGCTGTGCAACAGATATCCCGTATAGCCGGCGCGCTCCAGCGCCGCGTAGTCCAAACGCTCCATCATGCGGCCTCTCGCTGTTTTTTTTCGGCCGGCCGCCGCTGCGGCCCAGCCCTTTGACCCGATTATAGCAGGTCACTCCGGCCCGGGCAAGTGCCCGGACAGGATAGAGATTTTTTGTTATATCTTTGGTGGGAAGTCGTATCGTGTCCATCCTCTGTGAAAATGTGATGCTGTTGAAAGATTCCAGGCCCCGGCCCCGTTCAGCAGGCTGCCACATGCGGGCCGGCCGGGCTGGCTCTTGCCGAAGCTTGCGCGTTTTGCCCACCGCGCGCCGCGTAAAACCGTGCCCGCCCCGAAAAAAGTTGGCCGCCCGCCCTAAAACCCCTTGACAGCAGGGGCCAAAGCGTTTATAATCCGTATAAACCTACACGAAAGGTTGGTAATTCGAATGAAGCTGCTCCCGCAAAAGCCCCTGTGCAGCCTGCCCGACGGCCGGCGATGTTGACAGCGGCGCCGGCACTGGCCGCCGGGCCGCGCAGTCCGTTTAAAACCGCCGTCCATCCAACACACACAGGAGGAATTGATTATGAGCAAGATCTATACATCCGCCGACCAGCTGATCGGCCATACCCCGCTTTTGGAGCTGTCGAACATCGAAAAGGCCGAGCATCTGGAGGCCCGTATTCTGGCCAAGCTGGAATATTTTAACCCCGCCGGCTCGGTCAAGGACCGCATCGCCAAGGCCATGCTGGACGATGCCGAGGCCCGGGGCCTTTTGCACCCCGGTTCGGTGATCATTGAGCCCACCAGCGGCAACACCGGCATCGGCCTGGCCAGCGTGGCAGCTGCCCGCGGCTACCGCATCATCATCGTCATGCCCGAGACCATGAGCGTGGAGCGCCGCCAGCTGATGAAGGCCTACGGCGCGGAGCTGGTGCTGACCGAGGGCGCCAAGGGCATGAAGGGCGCCATTGCCAAGGCCGACGAGCTGGCCAAGGAGATCCCGGACAGCTTTATCCCCGGCCAGTTCGTCAACCCCGCCAACCCGGCCGCCCACAAGGCCTCCACCGGCCCCGAGATCTGGGCCGATACCGACGGCCAGGTGGACATTTTTGTGGCCGGCGTGGGCACCGGCGGCACTGTTACCGGCGTGGGCGCGTATCTCAAGGAGCAGAACCCCGCCGTCCAGGTGGTGGCAGTGGAGCCGGCGTCCTCCCCGGTGCTGAGCAAGGGCGTAGCCGGCGCGCACAAGATCCAGGGCATCGGCGCGGGCTTTGTGCCCGATGTGCTGGATACCGCCGTGTACGATGAGATCATCCCCGTGGAAAACGACGACGCCTTTGCCGCCGGCCGTCTGGTGGGCCGCAGCGAGGGCGTGCTGGTGGGCATTTCGTCCGGTGCGGCGGTGTGGGCCGCCATCCAGCTGGCCAAACGCCCCGAAAACAAGGGCAAGACCATCGTGGCCCTGCTGCCCGATACCGGCGACCGGTATCTTTCCACGCCGCTGTTTGCGGAGTAAGCCGTTTTGCGACCCTGCGCCGCTCCCCTTGTGCGGGGGCGGCGCTTTTTTGCCCACAGGAGGGAACAAGGCATGCAGCACAAAGGCGCGTTGATCGCCATGAGCGGCGGCGTGGACAGCTCGGTGGCGGCCTGGCTGACCCAGCAGCAGGGCTGCCGGTGTTACGGGGCCACCATGCGGCTGTATGATAATGAAAGCATCGGGCAGTGCGGGTACCACACCTGCTGCTCGCAGCAGGACATCGAGGACGCGGCAGAGGTGGCGTTCCGGCTGGATATCCTGTACGAGGTGCTGGATTATACCGAGGAATTCCGCCGCGAGGTCATGGAAAAGTTTGTGCGGGTGTATGCGGCGGGCGGCACGCCCAACCCCTGCATCGACTGCAACCGCACCATGAAATTCAGCCGCCTGCTGGCCGCGGCGCGGGCAAAAGGGCTGGACTGCATCGTTACCGGCCACTACGCCCGCATCCAGTACGACCCGGCCCGGGGCCGCTGGCTGCTCAAAAAGGCGCTGGACGCGGCCAAGGACCAAAGCTATGTGCTGTACGCCATGACGCAGGACCAGTTGGCCCACACGCTGCTGCCGCTGGGCACGCTGCACAAGACCGAGGTGCGCGTGCTGGCGCAGCAGCAGGGCTTTTGCAACGCCCGCAAGCACGACAGCCAGGACATCTGCTTTGTGCCGGACGGCGATTACGGCGCGTTTCTGGAGCAGTATACCGGCCGCCGCCTTGCGCCGAGGCCGTTTATCGACCCGGACGGCCGGGTGCTGGGGCAGCACCAGGGCATGGCCCGGTATACCATCGGCCAGCGCAAGGGGCTGGGCCTGGCGCTGGGCCGGCCGGCCTACGTGTGCGCCAAGGACCCGGCGCGCAACACCGTGACGGTCGGCCCCGAGCAGGCGCTGTATACCCGGGGTCTTGTGGCGGAGGACGTGAACTGGATCGCCTTTGACGCCCTGCCCGGCCCGCTGCGCGTGACCGCCCGCACCCGTTACCGGCAGGCCGAGCAGCCGGCCACCGTTTACCCGGAACTGGGCGGGCGGCTGCGGCTGGAATTTGACGCGCCCCAGCGGGCCATAGCCCCCGGCCAGGCAGTGGTGCTGTACAGCGGCGACGAAGTGCTGGGCGGCGGCACCATCGTGCAGGCGCTGCCGTGACCCATCCAGGGAGGAACAGGGAATGATCTATCTGGACTACAGCGCCGGCACCCTGGCCGACCCGGCCGTGCTGGAGCGCTTTTGCCAAACTGAGCAGCGCTGGCCCGGCAACCCTAACTCCGCCCACGCCGCCGGCCGGGCGGCCCGGGACGAGCTGGCCCGCGTTACCCAAAGCATCGCGGCGCTGCTGGGCGTTGCGCCCGCCGAGGTGCTGTACACCTCGGGCGCCAGCGAAGCCAACAACCTGGCCGTCAAGGGCGTTGCCCGGGCAAATGGCCGCACAGCGGGCCATATCCTTATCACCCCGCTGGAGCACCCCTCGGTCAGCGCTGCGGCGGCCGCCCTGCAAAAGCAGGGGTTTGCGGTGGAGCAGTTGGCCCTGCTGCCGGACGGAACGGTGGACCTTGCCCGCCTGCGCCAAAGCTTGCGGCCCCACACCGTACTGGTGACCGTGCCGGCGGTGGACAGCGAGCTGGGTGTGATCCAGCCGGTGCAGGCCATTGCCCGGGCCGTGCAGGAACGGCCGGCCTGCCGCCTGCATGTGGACGCCACCCAGGCCGTGGGCAAAACGGACGTGTGGTTCGCGGGCCTGGGCGACGGGGTGGACACCATCAGCTTTTCGCCCCACAAATTTTACGGCCTGAACGGCAGCGGCGTACTGCTGCACCGCCGCGGCCTGGAGCTGGAGCCGCTGATCCACGGCGGGGCCGGCACCACCCGCTATCGCAGCGGAACGCCCGCCCTGGCGCTGGCTGCCGCGGCCGAAACCGCCCTGCGCACGGCGCTGGAACAGCAGCCCGCCCGCACGCAGCAGGTGCGCCGGCTCAACAGCTGGCTGCGGCAGGAACTTCTGGCCCGGCCCGGCGTGCGCATCAACAGCCCGGCCGGGGCCGTGCCGCATATTTTGAACGTGAGCGTGCAGGGGATCAAGGGCACGGCGTTCCAGCGCGCGCTGGATGCCGAGGGCGTGTGCGTGTCGGTGCGGTCGGCCTGCGCGTCCGACGGCGCGCCCTCGCAGGCGGTGCTGGCGGTCAGCGGCGACGCGCGCAACGCCCTCGCCGCCTGGCGCATCAGCCTGAGCCACCGCACCACGTTGGAGGAGCTGGAACAATTTTTGGCCGCGTTTGACCGCTGCCGCGCCCGGCTTGCGCAAAGCTGAGGGGCAAAGCGCACAAACAAACAGGGGCTGCCCGGCGGGCAGCCCCTGTTTGTTTGAAAAAAGGAGAAAAAAGGAGGCAAATACCGGACACGGGCTCGGTTGCAGGCGGCCCGTGCCGGTGAGCGTAACGCTTGGGAACCGCTGCCCCGGCCGCGGGGCCGGCCCTGTTCGGGAAAGGCCGGCCCCCGGCAAAGGCGTGCGCCCGGGCGTGGGATTATTCCACGTCCTGCAGGGCGGCGAAGTCCTCCTCGCCGGTGCGCACCTTTACCACGCGGGTAACGTTGTAAACAAAGATCTTGCCGTCGCCGATGTGGCCGGTGTACAGCGCCTTTTTGGCCGCTTCGATCACCGCGTCCACCGGGATCTTGGAAACGATCACTTCCACCTTGACCTTGGGCAGCAGGGTCGAATCCACCACCGCGCCGCGGTACTTTTCGGCCGAGCCTTTCTGGATGCCGCAGCCCATGACCTGGGTCACGGTCATGCCGGTCACGCCCAACTGGTTCAGCGCGGCCTTCAGCGCGTCGAACTTGCTCAGCTTGACAATGATGCTCACCTTGTGCATGCCGGTGTCGTACACGCCGTCATGGATGGTCTCCTGCTTGACCACGGGCACAGCGGCGTTCAGCTGGGCCTCGCTGGCCTTGGCGGGGTCATCCTCGCCCAGGTCGGTGTTGGCGTTCACTTCCATGCCGGCGCCAGTAGCGTCGGTGATGGCAAAGCCGGAGTAGGCCGAAGCCAGGCCGTGCTCGTGCAGATCCAGGCCGTCGATCTCCACCTCAGCGGGCACACGCAGGCCAATGAACTTGTCGATCAGCTTGAACACCACGAACATCACGACCAGTACGTACGCCAGCACCGCCACAACGCCCAGCGCCTGCACGCCCAGCTGGGCAAAGCCGCCGCCGTAGAACAGGCCCTTGCCCACGCCGTCGCCGCCGTTGCCGAACAGGCCGATGGCCACCGTGCCCCAGATGCCGTTGACGCAGTGCACCGACACAGCGCCCACGGGGTCGGCGATCTTGGCCACGTTCTCAAAGAATTCCACGCTCAGAACCACCAGGAAGCCGGCCACCAGGCCGATGAAGAACGCGCCGAACGGGTCGACGGTGTCGCAGCCGGCGGTGATGGCCACCAGGCCGGCCAGCGCGCCGTTCAGCGTCATGGAAACGTCGGGCTTGCCGTAGCGCAGCCAGGTGAACGTCATGGTCACGCAGGTGGCCACCGCGGCGGCCAGGTTGGTGTTGAAGCAGACCAGGCCCGTCAGCACCATGGCGTCATCGGTGGACAGGCAGATGGACGAGCCGCCGTTGAAGCCGAACCAGCAGAACCACAGGATGAACACGCCCAGAGCGGCCGCCGTCAGGTTGTGGCCGGGGATGGCGCGGGCCTTGCCGTCCTTGCCGTACTTGCCAATGCGGGGGCCCAGCATCCACGCGCCCAGGCAGGCGATGGCGCCGCCCACCATGTGCACCGCCGTGGAACCGGCAAAATCATGGAAGCCCAGCTCGCTCAGCCAGCCGCCGCCCCAGATCCAGTGGCCCGAAATGGGATACACCACCAGCGAGATGGCCGCCGAGTACAGGCAGTAGGCCTTGAAGTTGGTGCGCTCGGCCATCGAGCCGGAAACAATGGTCGCCGCCGTGGCGCAGAACACCGTCTGGAACACGGCGTACACCCACACGGGCATATCCAGCCCCAGGTGGGAGTAATCGCCCTGGATGAAAAAGTCGATGCCGCCCACCAGCGCGCCGCTGCCCGCGAACATCAGCCCGA
Organism: uncultured Faecalibacterium sp.; assembly: GCA_945982465.1. Classification (GTDB taxonomy): domain Bacteria; phylum Bacillota; class Clostridia; order Oscillospirales; family Ruminococcaceae; genus Faecalibacterium. The sequence continues at coordinate 8,580 of CAMFSB010000003.1, forward strand.
AGCCGATGATCCAGTAGCACGGGGTGCCGATGCAGAAGTCCATCATGTTTTTCATCAGGATGTTGCCCGTGTTCTTGGCACGGGTCAGGCCTGCTTCACACAGGGCGAAGCCGGCCTGCATGAAGTAGACCAGGAACGCTGCCACCAGCGTCCACATGACGTTGATCGAGTTGTACATAAAAACCCTCCCTCTATGCTTGGAAAAACAAAAAGCGCCGCGAGGAAGTTCCTCGCGGCGCCTTTGCCTTTGATGGGGCCAGTATAACCACCGTTTCACAATTCTGTCAAGTTGCGAAGCGCAATTTTGGCGTTTTTTACAAGGCGTTGAAAAAACTGTCCGCCCATTTATGGAAAATATATGAACAAATCGCCCCTGGCGGCGGTAGCGCCCTGCATGCCGGGAGAATCACGCCCCGGATCGTGCCCCCGCGCAGCCCGGCACGGCACCCCCAAAAAAAGCCCGCGCACAAATGTTTACAGATTTTTCTCCGGCCGTGTGGTATGCTGAAAGGGGAGGCCCCCGCCGCAAGCAAAGGCCGGCTGCGCCCGGCGGCGGGCGGTGTGCGGCCGCCTGCGGGCGGCAAGCCCCGGCTTACGGCTGGCGGCCGCCGGCCGGCGGCTGGGCCTTGCCGTCGTGGGGCTGGGAGTTTTTCAGCTCAAAATGGATCAAAAAGCTCAGCAGCGCGCGCAGGATGATCACCGCGCCCAGCACCACCAGCTCGCTCATTTCGCGCACCAGCACGGTTTTGAGGATCTCGGCCGCCATTTTGAATTCCAGGCCGGTGGCCAGGCCCTCGGCCAGCTCGAACTGCAGATCGTACCGGCGGCGGAAAAAGGTCGACATGATATAGTGGTAAAATGCGTGGATCACGCTCCACGCTACCACAAAGATCCCCATAAATTCAGCCAAAGCGATCACAATCGGGAGGACCGCTTCGTTGATCTGCTCCAAAACCATTGATAACACCTCGTTTACAGCCTGTTGGTACACAGTATAGTCCATCGGGCGAGGTTTGGCAAGAACTGCCGCCGAAAGGAGAAACCATGCACTTCCCGTACAAAAAAGCAGCGCAGGCGGCGTCTGCCCAGCCCGGCGGGGCAGCGCCGGGCGTGCGGCGCAAAGCTGGGCGGAGTTCGGCGCGCTGGCGGCCCGTGTAGCCGGCGGCCTGCTGCGGGATTTGTTTACAAATGGGAAACTGATGGAGCTGTACAACGCATTGTATATCAATGCGCGGTGAACCGCCGGGAACACGGCGCAAAAAGTTTGCATTTGCCAGCGTTCTGTAGTAAAACAAAAGAAGAAGCGCGCGCGGGGCGGCGGGGCCGCGCGCGGAGAACTGCCCGCCAGGAAAGGAACCGATTTATGGATCAGCAGCTTGTTGCACGCATTGATGCGTTTGTGGAGGAAAACCGCAGCGCGATCTTGGAGGACCTGGCCGCGCTGGTGGCCATCAACAGTGTTGAAACGGCCCCGGCCCCGGGCGCGCCCTTTGGCCCCGGCCCCAAGGCCGCGCTGGAAAAAACGCTGGAAATCGCCGGGCGGATGGGCTTTGCCACCCGCAACTGCGAAAACTACATCGGCTGGGCCGAGCTGCCCGGCGCCGACGCCGAAAAATATCTGGCCGCCATCTGCCATGTGGACGTGGTGCCTGCGGGCAACGGGTGGGACGCCGACCCCTTTACCATGCGGGTCAACGGCAACTGGCTGCTGGGCCGCGGCGTGGCCGATGACAAAGGCCCCATGGTGGCGCTGCTGTACGCCATGAAGTTTTTGCAGCAGGAGGGCGCGGCCCTGCGCTACCCCATCCGCGCGCTGGTGGGCGATAACGAGGAGACCGGCATGCGGGATGTGGACTATTACCTGGAGCATTACCCGGCCCCGGCGTTCTGCTTTACGCCGGACGCCGAGTTCCCGGTGTGCAACGGCGAAAAGGGCCAGTACGGCGGCGCGCTGGTCAGCCCGGTGTGCGCCGGCCGCGTGGTGGATATTGAGGGCGGCGTGGCCAACAACGCCGTGCCCGACCGAGCCAGCGCACTGGTCAAAGCCGACTTTGCCGCCCTGAAGGAAGCCCCCGGCATCACGCTGGAAGCCGAGGGCGAGCTGGTGCGCGTGCGCGGCTGGGGCAAGGCCGGCCACGCCGCCATGCCTGAGGGCACGGTCAACGCCATCGGCCTGGTGGTGAACTACCTGGCTGCCAACGGCCTGTGCAATGAAGAGGAGCGCGCCTACTTTGCCGCATTGCAGAAGCTGCACGCCTCCACCGCCGGCGAGGGGCTGGGCATCGCCTGCGCCGACGGCCCGTTCGGCCCGCTGACCATCATCGGAGGCCGCATCTTTATGCGGGAGGGCCGCATGGTGCAGACCTTTGACTGCCGCTACCCCACCGTCACCAGCGGCGAAGCGCTGGAAGCCGCCATCCGCAATGCGGTGTGCAGCGGGGCAGTGCTGGAAAGCGGCCGCAGCAACGCGCCGTTCTACATCGAGGCGGACAGCCCGGCCATCCGCGCCTGCATTGATACCTACAACGCCGTCACCGGCGAAAACGCCGCGCCGTTCACCATGGGCGGCGGCACCTATGCCCGGCATTTCCCCTACGCGGTGAGCTTTGGCCCCGAGCACGCGGACATGAAGCTGCCGCCGTTCGGCGGGCCCATGCACGGCGCCAACGAGGCCGCCCCGCTGGACAAGCTGCTGGAAGCGGTCAAGATCTACGCCCTGGCCCTGCTGGAGCTGGAAAAGGTGGATTTCTGACAAAGCCGCCGCACCCGCTGTTCCCACTTTTTGAAAAAAGTGGGGCAAAAACTTTTTGATCCTGCGCAAAAATCCTTTTGCGCAGAAGGGCTTTTTGCGAGAGTTTTCCCATAAAAAATCAAGCGCGGCAGTCCAAAGGCAAAAATGCTTTGGACTGCCGCGCTATGACGTTTGAGCCGACCGTCTGCCATAGAGTCCCCGCCGCGCAGCGGCGGGGGATCAAACGTTTTCGCCAGGCCTTTTTCAAAAGGCCGCGTTCCCCTTTCTTTTACGATCCCATCGGCGTTAAGAAATTTTGCTTTTCCTGCAAAATTTCAGCCGATGGCACCTTGTTACGGCGCGGGTCCGCTGCGTCGCAGTGAGGGCGTTTAAAAAATTTGCCCCGCCCGGAGCGAAGCGGAGGAACAGCGGGTGCAAATTTTCAGCCCGAACGGAACAGCGGCGGTTTTTCGGTTCCTTTTTGGCGGCAAAAAGGAACAAAGCCCCCTCCCGGCAGAACTTGCCGGGTTAGCCCTCAGCCAAAACCAAGCCGCCAAAACTCAGCCCCGTGGCGGCACCCCGCCGCCAAAGCCGGCGGCCCGCCAAAACTCAACTCCGCCGTCCGGAATATAAAAAACCGACCTGTCCGCAGGCCGGTTTTCTTGTTTTGCAGGTCCGCCTTACAGCGTATGGCCGCTTTCGTCAAACACCGGGCCAAACGCCCCCATGGCCGAAACCGGCTCGCCGCTGGCGCGCAGGTGGGCCGTGTCGCCCATCATCTGGCAGCGGAAGCCCGCAATGCCGGGGGTCTGCTCCTCGGTATTCAGCACCGTCACGCTGGACGGCGCAAGGAAAAAGCTCTGCCACAGCAGCGGCGGAGCAATGTTCAGCACATGGCCGGCGGCCGCACCGGTCACGCCCAGGTGGCAGAAGCATACGGCCACAGCATCGCGCCGGGCGTCGGCCGCCACACGGTAATAGCCCTGCTCGCGGGTATAGCCGTACCGGGCCAACAGTCCGTCCACCCCGGCGCATACCTCGGCAAAGCGGGCGTCCACGTTTTGGGGCATGGCCTGCATCACGGGCAGGGTTGTCCAGGCGTCCCGGTCGCCGAACGCCGGCCGCGCCGTCCAGTATTCGGGCAGGAAATCCCATGGCTCCCGCTTGCGCTTGCCGGGGCGGTCGGGCATATCGTATTCGCCGCAGTTGAACTCCCGCAGCCAGGGCAGCGTCTGCCCGGTGCAGCCCAGCGCCTGCAGCGAGGGCGCCGCCGTGGCCTGCGCCCGGCCCAGCGGCGAAACATACACGTTGGTCACGGGCCACTGGGCCACGCGCTTTGCCAAAAGCGCCGCCTCGCGGAAGCCGGCCGCCGTCAGGCTGTCAACGGAATAGTCCGGCTCGGCATGGCGGATAAAGATCAGCTTCATACGCGAGGATCATCGTAAATGGTGATATAGCTGCTCTGCTTTTTCTCCTCCAGCAGAGCCAGCACGGCCAAAAGGGCGGCGGCAAAGGCGGCAAAGCTGCACACAAACGACACCAAATGTCTGAGAAGTTTCATACAAATATATCCTCCTTGGCTTTTTCCCAGTATAGCATAATTGCCGGCGGGGTGCAAATCTTCGGCAATTTGGCCATTTGCTTGATTTTATCTTGAAATTTTTACGGGATCGTCAACAAAATGGAAAGTTTTTTCGTTGACTTGACCGTGCAAAATGATACAATAAGATTATATATGGAACGGCCGCCCCGCCATGCCCTTTTTCCGTAAGGGCACGGGGCTATGTTCTACAAGAAATGGGGGATTTGTGAATCCATGTTTAAGAAGCTGAAGCGTGCGGCCGTTGGCGCCAACGTCCCGCATGAAAAGGCCACTGCGGCGCTCAAAGCGGTGCCGTTCGGCGTTCCGGCCGAAGTGCGCATTCCGATGTCGATGCACATCGGCGCGCCGGCCAAGGCCCTGGTCAAAAAGGGCGACGCGGTCATGGTGGGCACCCGGATCGGTGAGGCGGGCGGCTTTGTCTCGGCCAACATCCATTCCAGCGTGTCCGGCACGGTCAAGGCGGTGGAGCCGTTCACCCTGGCCAATGGCCGTACCTGCGACGCCGTGGTGATCACCACCGACGGCCAGCAGACTGTGGACCCGGCGGTGCAGCCGCCGGTGGTCACCGATAAGGCCAGCTTTATGAAAGCGGTGCGCGACTCGGGCCTGGTGGGCCTGGGCGGCGCGGGCTTCCCCACGGACGTGAAGCTGCAGCCCAAAACGCCGGTGGACACCCTGCTGATCAACGCCTCGGAGTGCGAGGTCATGGTCACCAGCGACACCCGCGAAATGCTGGACTTTACCGACACCGTGGTCAGCGGCATTCAGGCGGTGCTCAAGTGGTGCGAGATCCCGAAGTGCGTCATCGGCATCGAGCGCAACAAGCCCGAGTGCATCGACGCGCTGTGCGCCCTGACCAAGGACATCCCTGCCATTACGGTCAAGCCTCTGCCCGCCGTGTACGGAACCGGCGCCGAGCTGATCCTGATCGAAAAGTGCCTGGGCCGCGAAGTACCCCACGGCGGCCTGCCGGCCGACGCGGGCTGCGTGGTCATGAACGTCACCTCCGTGAGCTTTTTGGGCAAGTACCTGAACACCGGCATGCCGCTGGTGGAGCGCACCCTGACCATTGACGGCGACGCGTGCGCCAGACCCTGCAACGTCACCGCCCCGGTGGGTACTTCCATGCAGGAGCTGATCGACTTTGCCGGCGTCAAAGAGGGGGTCAAGCTGTCCAAGGTGATCGCGGGCGGCGCCATGATGGGCCCCGCTGTGGCCGATCTGTCCAACCCCATCACCAAGACCAGCTCCAGCCTGCTGATGCTGGGCGAAGACGAGGCCACGATGCCCGCGATCGACCCCTGCATCCGCTGCGGCCGCTGTGTGGAATACTGCCCGCTGGGCCTGGAGCCGGTGGAAGTGGCCGGCGCGTACGACCGGCGCGACCTGGAAGAGCTGGGCAAGCTGCATGTGGATTACTGCTTTAACTGCGGCTCGTGCACGTTTGTGTGCCCGGCCAAGCGCCCTGTCACCCAGATGATGAGCCTGGCCAAGGCATTTTATCTTGAAAAAGGAGGCAAAAAATAATGGATGCGAAACTGATTGTTTCGGCCTCCCCGCACGTGCGCGCACCTGAGAGCACCCGCAGCCTGATGGGCAACGTGATCATTGCGCTGGCGCCCTGTGTGGTGGCTTCGGCCATTATTTTCGGCTGGCGTGCGCTGCTGCTCACCGCTGTTACGGTGGCGGCCTGTGTGGGCTTTGAGTGGCTGTACTGCAAGCTGATGAAGAAACCGATCCCGGTGGGCGATCTGTCCGCCGTGGTCACCGGCCTGATCCTGGCCATGAACTTCCCCGTATCGCTGCCCATCGGCGAGGCGATCGTGGGCGCGTTTATCGCCATCGTGCTGGTCAAGCAGCTGTTCGGCGGCATTGGCATGAACTTTGCCAACCCCGCTTTGGTGGGCCGTATCGCCCTGTTCAGCGGCTTCTCCAGCGCCATGACCAACTGGGTGTACCCCGACGCGGCCGTGGACCAGCTTTCCAGCGCCACCCCACTGCAGGTGGCCGACCCCTCCCGCCTGAGCCTGCTGGACCTGTTTATGGGCGTGCACGGCGGCGTGATGGGCGAGACCTGCGCGCTGGCCATCCTGATCGGCTTTGTGTACTTAGTGGTCACCAAGACCATCAGCCCGGCGATCCCGGTCACCTACCTGGCCACCGTGGCGGTGATGAGCCTGCTGGCCGGCCGCGACCCGATGGTGCAGCTGCTCAGCGGCGGCCTGCTGTTCGGCGCGGTGTTCATGGCCACCGACTATGTCACCAGCCCCTTTACGCTGAAAGGCAAGCTGATCTTTGGCGTGTGCCTGGGCGTGATCACCTGCGCGATCCGCTTCTGGGCGAACATGGCCGAGGGCGTATCGTTCGCCATCCTGCTGATGAACCTGTTTGTTCCGTACATCAATGACCTGACCCGTCAGACCCCGTACGGCTACATCAAGCCGGCGAAACCTGCCAAAGGGGGTGCCGACAAATGAAAAAGAACGAAACCTTTGAAACCATGGTCAAGCCGGTTCTGGTGCTGGTGGTGATCTGCCTGATCACCAGCGCGCTGCTGGCCGTGACCAACAGCTTTACGGCCCCCATCATCGCGGCCAACGAGGAAGCGGCCGCCAACGCCGCGTACATCGAAGTGCTGCCCGAGGCCGACGGCTTTACCAACCTGACGGCCGAGGTCACCACCGAGAACATCACCGCCGCCATGAAAGCCACCAACGGCGCGGGCTGGTGCATCAAGGCCACCGGCAAGGGCTACGGCGGCGATGTGCCTGTGGTCATCGCGTTTGATAACGACGGCAATATCCTGGCCGTGAAGTTCATGCAGAACTCCGAATCGGCCGGCTTTGGCATGCGCCTGTGGGACGGCAGCGGCGACGGCGAGGTGTTTGCCGCGTCGCTGGTGGGCAAAAACGCCCCCGTCACCCTCAAGCAGGACGGTGTGGACGGCCTTTCGGGCGCCACCATCTCCAGCAAGGCGGCGGTCTCCGCTGTGAACAGCGCGATGGAATGCCTGGCCGAACTGCAAGCAAAGGAGGCAGCGTAAACTATGGCTGAAAAAAGCAAGGTGAGCATTGTCACCAACGGCCTGATCAAGGAAAACCCGGTGCTGCGCCTGGTGCTGGGCACCTGCCCCACGCTGGCGGTCACCACGGCGGTTTCCAACGCCCTGGGCATGGGCGTGGCCGCCATGGCCGTTCTGATCTGCTCCAATATCGTTATTTCCGCACTGCGCAAGGTGATCCCCGATAAGGTGCATCTGCCGTGCTACATCACCATCATCGCCACCTTCGTCACCATCGTGCAGATGGTGGTCAAGGCGTACGCTCCCGCGCTGGACACCGCCCTGGGCGTGTACCTGCCGCTGATCGTCGTGAACTGCATCATCCTCGGCCGTGCCGAGATGTTCGCCTGCAAGCATACCGTGGTCGAGTCGGCTCTGGACGGCGTGGGCATGGGCCTGGGCTTTACCCTGGCGCTGACCGCCATGGCCACCGTGCGCGAAGTGCTGGGCGCGGGCACCTGGCTGGGCTTTACCGTCCTGCCCGAGAGCATGGACCGCTTTACCCTGATGACCAGCGCTCCCGGCGGCTTCTTCACCTTCGGCATCCTGATGGCGCTGGTGGTGTGGATCGAGACCAAGACCAACAACCGCATCGAGCGCAAGATCGGCTGTGCTGCGGAGAAAGGGGCGACTGAATAATGGCACTGGGTGTAAAACTTGCTTCGATCTTCTTCAGCATGATCCTGGTCAACAACTATGTGCTGGTGAAGTTCCTGGGCATCTGCCCGTTTTTGGGCGTGTCCAAAAAGCTGAATTCGGCGTTTGGCATGTCGATGGCGGTCATCTTTGTCATGCTGATCGCCACGCTGGTTACCTTCCCCATTCAGATTTTCCTGCTGGACGCCAACGACCTGGGCTACCTGCAGACCATTGTGTTCATTCTGATCATTGCGGTGCTGGTGCAGCTGATCGAGATCGTGCTCAAAAAGTATATGCCCCCGCTGTATAACAGCCTGGGCGTGTACCTGCCCCTGATCACCACCAACTGCTGCGTGCTGGGCGTGACCGTTCTGAACGTGGACAACTACGCCGCCGACGTGGTCAAGTTTGGCTTTGGCTACGCCTATGCCGAGGCGCTGGTGTGCGCCGTGGGCGCGGGCGCCGGCTTTATGCTGGCAATGGTGATGTTCAGCGGCGTGCGCAAGCGCGTGGAAGCGTGCGAGTGCCCCGCCAGCTTCAAGGGCCTGCCCATCACGCTGGTGGCTGCGGCCATCACCAGCCTGTCGTTTATGGGCTTCGGCGGCATCGTCGAGGGCATCTTCAACCTGTAAGGAGGAACAACACATGAATATCGCATTAGCTGTTATCCTCTGCACGGTCATCGGCGCTGTGGGCGCGGCCATTCTGGTGGCTGCCGCCAAGTTCATGGCTGTTGAAGAGGACCCCCGCATTGCCGAGGTCACCAGCTGCCTGGCCGGCGCCAACTGCGGCGGCTGCGGCTATGCCGGCTGTGCCGACTACGCCAAGGCGGTCGTGATGGACGGCGTGCCCGTAAACCTGTGCGCCCCCGGCGGCGCGGCCAGCGGCCCCCTGCCCGCCACCTTCCTCCTCCCCTTCGCCATGGGGGCCTGCTCCGCCCTGGGCGGCAGCATCATGACCGACGCCTTCGGCACCGTGGCCATGGTGGCCATGACGCCCCTGGTCACCATCCAGGCCATGGGCCTGTACAGCCAGCTCCGCCACAAGCTGGCCCGCCGCCGTCTGCTCTATCACATGGAGCGGGTGGAGGACACCGTGGTCTATTTCGACTGAGAGAGGAGGCGCGCTTTGGACGCCATCAAATTGATCGTCTCCATTGTGGAGCGGGGCAAGGGAGTGACCATGCAGCGGCTGTATGACCAGCGCCAGGTCTTCCTCCACCTTCAGTGCGCCGGCCGCGGCACCGCTACTTCGGAAATCTTAGACATTTTAGGCCTGGGGTCCAGCGAAAAGGATGTGGTCTTCAGCTTTGCCGCCGCCCCGTCCGCTCAGCTGCTGCTCCATGACCTGGACAACGACCTGCGGGGCAGCGCAGGCACCTCAGGCATCGTGTTCTCC
>CAMFSB010000004.1 GCA_945982465.1 uncultured Faecalibacterium sp.
GGCCGGCCCATCCGCATGCTGACCATCACGGCCCTGGGCCTGACCGACGAGCCGTTCGCGGTGCAGCAAAGCCTGTTCGGCGACGCGCCCCAGGCCGACCCCAAGCGCGAAGCGCTGGAAAAAAGCCTGGACGCCATCCGCCAGAAATACGGCCGCCACGCCATTGCGGGGGCCGCCGCCGTCAACAACGACCTGGGCCTTTCGGCGCTGGCCATCGAGCCGGACAGCCCCGGCGGCGCCGACGACGGCGCGGACGGCCGCCGGCTGGTCAAGGGCCCGCTGGACGGGCCGTGACCGCGGCAACAGCAGAACGAACGGGCGGCGGCGTGCCGCAAAAAAACGGCCGGGGCGCCCCTGATCAAAGGGCACCCCGGCCGGTTGGCCGTTCGGCAGGGAGAGCGGTTTGCCCGGCAGGGCGACGCTGGCAGCATGGCGCGCAGCCGGCAGGGCGGCCATTTGGCATGTAACCGGGAAAGCCGGTTTGCTGCGGCGCGCCCGCCCGGAAAGCCGGTTTGCGGCCGCAGAGTGCGCATCCGGCAGGGCGGCTCAGTTCTGGCGGCGCACGATCTTGTATTCGTCGCCCGGCTCAAAGTACGGGCAGCGGCGGTAGTGGCCCGCCAGAAAGCGTGCCATCTCGTCCTCGTCCAGATCGACGGCGCAGGAATAGCTGCCGTCTTCGTCCTGCACGTTGTTCAGGCAGGCGTCACATTCGTCCATGGGGATGCTCCTTTCGCGCCAGGCCGCCTGCGCCCGGCGCAAAGCGGCAGATACCAAACGATTTCCCGGGAAATAACCGGCCCGGTGGGCGGGTTTTACGGGGCGGCGGCTTCGTCCCTGGCAGCGGCGGCTTCAGCGGCCGCTGCCTCGGCAGCCATGCGCTTGCGCACCTTCGGCTCGATCCATGTCACGCTGGCGGCCCCGGGCAGCTTGCGGGCGATCAGCGCCTTGATGGGAATGCCCATCTCGGTAAACATGCCCTCGTGCTCGGTGCGGATGTTCCATGCCGGCTCGTTTTCGTGCAGGTCGGCGGTCTGCCAGGTGATCTCAAAGCCCGCGGCGGGGAAGTATTCCACGCTGTCGCGGAACAGATCGTCGTCATCGGTCTTGAACCAGATCTCGCCCCCGTCGGCCAGAAACTCCCGGTACTGGATCAGCTGGCGCGGATAGGTCAGCCGGTGCTTGTTGGACGAGGCGTTCTTGCTCCACGGGTTGCAGAAGTTGATATAAATGCGCTGCACCGTGTCGGCGGGCGAAAATACGTTTGCGATGCGCTCGATGTCGGCGCTCATGATCTTTACGTTGTCCACCGGCTTTTGGGCGGCGGCATACTCCGCCTCGATCTTGCGCTTGGCCAGGATCAGCACCTTGTCGGTGATGTCGATGCCCAGATAGTTGATCTCGGGGTGGGCGCAGGCCAGCTTGGAAATAAAGCCGCCCTTGCCGCAGCCCAGCTCCAGCATCAGCGGCTGCTCGGGCCGGGCAAACTGCCCGTGCCAGGCCCCTTTCAGCGCAAACGGATCGTGGGCGTGGTAGTCGCAGGCCAGCAGCTCCGGCCGGGCGTAGGGCTTAAAACGCATTCTCATAGCAAAACGGTCTCCTTTATTTCGGTGCATTCAAATCGCCGGCGTGGGCGTGCAGATACTCGGCCAGCTGCCCGGGCGAAACGCCCGCGCAGCTGCCCTGGCAGCAGCCGGGCTTGCCGCCGCCCCGCCCGCCGAACGCGGCGTTCAGCGCGCGGGTCAGCCCGCGCACGTCGGCCGACGCGCTGGCCAGGCAGTAGCCCGCGCCTTTTTCGGTTTCGGTCAGGGCCGCGCACAGGCCGGGCACGGCTTGGGCCAGGCGCAGCGCCAGCCGGTGCAGGCCGTCCGGGTCCAGCCCGGGCACAATGTAAACGGCGGGCTGCTCCGGCGAAGTTGCAGCCTGGGCTGCCAGCGCGTCGAACAGCTGGCCGCACAGGCCGTAATGGGCAAATTTCAGCGCGGCGTATTCGTCATAGACGCGGTGCACGGCCTCGGCGGTCTTGTCGGCCTGGGCGCTCAGCAGCGCGCCGATGTCCGCCTGGCGGGCGCGCATGCCCTCAAAGGCGGCCAGCGCCCGCCCGCCGCACACCACGGCCAGCCGCATGCCGCCCTTATAGCGCTCGGCGGTCAGGATCTTGACCATCCCCACCTGGCCGGTGCGCTCCACATGGGTGCCGCAGCAGGCGCACACGTCCGCGCCGGGGATCTCCACAATGCGCACCGGGCCGGTCAGCGCCTTTTTGCTGCGGTAGGCCAGCGCGGCCAGCTCGGCGGGCTCGGGGTACCAGATGCGCAGCGGCCGGTCGGCCCAGACGGCCTCGTTGGCCTGCTGCTCGGCCAGCCGCAGCTGGCCGTCGCTCAGCGGGATGCTGGTGTCCATGCGCACGGCCTCGCCGCCGATGTGGAAGCCCACGTTTTCGGCTCCGAACAGCCGGTGCAGCGTGCCCGAAAGGATGTGCTCGCCGGTATGCTGCTGCATGTGGTCGAACCGGCGCGCCCAGTCGATCTGGCAGCGCGCCGGGCTGCCCGCGCACACGCCGGCGGGCAGAGCGTCCAGCGTGTGCCACACAACGCCGTCCTGCTCGTGCACATCCAGCACGGCCGCGCTGCCGGCGCCGAAGTGCAGAACGCCCCGGTCGGCGCCCTGGCCGCCGCCCTCGGGGTAAAACACGGTGGCCGCCAGCGCCACCCGCGGCGCGGCGGGGTCCACCGCGGCCACGACGCTTTCGGCCGTGCGCGCAAAGGGCGCGGTTTCGTACAATTTGACGGTTTTGGACATGGCGGCGGCCTCCCTGCATGGACGGAATACGGATGCAACAGCCAGTATACCACGATTTGCCCCGCCGGGGAATAGCCTTTTGCCCCGTATTCCGGCGGCGCGGCGTTAAAAAAGAAATGACACCGGGCTGGGGATGTGGTATACTGGGGCCAGACGATGCACGAAAACGCGGCCGGGCCGCAGAGCCTGCCGCCGATGGGGGAACGATCATGCGTGAATGTGGAATTCTGATGCCGGTATCCAGCCTGCCCGGGCCGAACGGCATCGGCTGCTTCGGCGAAGCGGCCTATCATTTTGTGGACTTTCTGGCAAAGGCGGGCCAGACCATCTGGCAGATCCTGCCGCTCAGCCCCACGGGTTACGGCGACAGCCCGTATCAGAGCTGCTCGGCCTTTGCGGGCAACCCGTATTTCATCAGCCTGGACGCGCTGGCAGAGCAGGGCCTGCTCAAGCCTGCCGAATACCGCCGCCTGCCCTGGGGCGACGACCCCGAAACGGTGGATTACGGCGCGGTGTACAACCTGCGTTTTCCGGTGCTGCGCAAGGCGTTTGAGCGCTTTAAGGCCGGCTGCACCGACCAGCACGGGTGCGCGCTGTACCTGCCGGACGAGTTTTACGCATTTACGCTCAAAAACAGCCACTGGCTGCCGGATTACGCATTGTACATGGCCATCAAGACCGAACAGGGCATGAAGCCCTGGGCCCAGTGGCCCGCCCCGCTGAAAAACCGTGACGAGGCAGCGCTGAAGGAATACGCCGCCGCCCACGCCGACGAGATTTTGTTCTGGGAGTTTTTGCAGTACGAGTTCACGGTGCAGTGGCAGGCGCTCAAGGCCTACGCCAACAGCAAGGGCGTGCGCATCATGGGCGACATCCCCATCTATGTCTCGGCCGATTCCGCCGACGCATGGACGGGCGGCAAGCTGTTTGAACGGGACGCCGAGGGCGGCTTTGCCCGTGTGGCGGGCTGCCCGCCGGATTACTTTGCCGCCGACGGCCAGCTTTGGGGCAACCCGGTGTACGACTGGGCCTACCATGCGCAGACCGGCTACGCCTGGTGGATCAGCCGCATCCGCAGCGCGCTGGAGACCTACGATCTGCTGCGTATCGACCATTTCCGCGGGTTCGACACCTACTGGGCCATCCCGGCGGGCAGCACCAACGCCCGCACCGGCAAGTGGGAAAACGGCCCCGGCATGGCGCTGTTCCGCGCGCTGGAGGCGGCGCTGGGCAAGCTGCCCATCATTGCCGAGGACCTGGGCGAATTGTTCCCCAGCGTGCGGCAGTTGCTGGCCGAAACAGGCTTCCCGGGCATGAAGGTGCTGCAGTTCGCGTTCAGCGGCGGCGACAGCGAGTATCTGCCCCACAACTGCCTGCCCAACTTTGTGGTGTACCCCGGCACCCACGACAACACCACCCTGGCCGACTGGTGGGAAAACGGGGCCACCAAGGCCGAAAAGGCCCGGGTGACCCGCTACCTGAACCTGAAAAAGGACGACGACGCCCGCGAAGCGCTGATCCGCGCGGCGCTGGGCACCACGTCCGAACGGGTGATCATCCCCATGTACGACTGGCTGGGCATCGGCGCCAAGGCGCACCTGAACACCCCGGGCCGGCTGGGCGGCAACTGGGCCTGGCGTGCGGCCAAGGGCTTTGATTCGGCGCGGCTGGCCGCCACCATCCGCAGCGAGTGTGCCCGGTATTACCGTGTGTCGGCGGCGGACAATCGGTAAACCGCCTAAAATTCGCCCTGAAAACCTCGTAAATTTCTACGAAACAGAAACGGGCAAACGCTCGCCGGAATGGATTTTTCACCGAAAGTATGATATAATATAGCATATTCTGCGCTCGAATTGCCGGGTGTTCCGGCCGCAGCACAGCTTTGCTGTACCCCGGCGCGCTGCGCTGCGGGGCGTTTCCATCGGGGATTATGCCCCGCGGGATGTAGAGGGAGAGAAAATGAAAAAGGAATATTCGGCACAAGAGCTGGAACCGCTGGTCGCTGCGCTGGGCCAGGTGTTTGAGCAGGTGGAGGTGCTGGAGCCTGCGCAGGCCGACAGCGAGACCAGCGGGCTGTGCATCAGCTACGAACGCCGCATGGACGATGTGTGCAGTGTGATCCGGCGGCGCATCTGGGTGGACGGCGCGCCCCGCGTGCTGCAGTTGGTGGGGGTGCTTTCGTCGGCCGACGTGGCGGGCGCGTCCGCGCGGGATCTGAGCATGTACCGCGACGGCCTGATCCGCGACCCGCTGACGGGTACCTATAACCAGGTGTTCTGGGCCGACCGCATCTGCGGCAAGCTGGATCAGTATAGCCTGACGGGCCGCCCCGCGGCCATTGCGCTGGTGGACATCGACGGCTACAGCGACATCGTGGCCCGCTACGGCAGCGCCGATGCCGGGCAGCTGGTGTGCTATGTGGCAAACCTGTGGAAGCGCTATTACGACGAAGGCGACGAAAAGGTGGTGTGCCGCGTAAGCGACCACGGCTTTGCCGTTGCCTGCTTTGGCTCGGACGAGGTGGACCTGGAAAGCCAGCTCCGCTTTATGTACGAAAAGATGAGCCGGGTGTGCATTTCCACCAACGGTATGCTGCGGCGCATCCCGTTCACGCTGTCGATGGCCTGCGCGGGCCTGAACGAGCCGGCCTGCACCGACGCCGAAAGCCTGTACGACACCTGCCGCCGCCGGCTGGACGCGGTGCGCGCGGCGGGCGGCGACGCGGTGGCCAGGGCATAAGCCGCAAAAACCGCACAAACGCACAAAACCGAATAAACCCGGCCCCCTTTGCGCAAGCTAACGCAAAGGGGGCTGATTTTTTATGCCGGACAAGCAAAACAAGGATAATCAAACGCTGCTGCAGGCCGTGGCCGCCAACGCGGAAATGGGCCAGACGGCACTGGAGCAGCTGGTGCCCATGGCGGAGGACGGGCTGTTCCGGGCCGAGCTGCTGCGCGAGAAAAACGAGTACCGCCAGTTCGGCCAGGAGGCTCAGACCTGCCTTGCCGCCAGCGGCGAAAAAACGCAGGGCCAGTCGGTATTTGCCAAGGCCAACGCCAAAATGGGCATCAGCATGAAAACGCTGACCGATAAATCCACCCGCAACATGGCGGAAATGGTGGCCGAGGGCGCCCAGCAGGGCGTGATCGACTGCATCGAAAGGATCCGTGACTGCCCGGGCGCCACGCCCGGGGCCAAGCGGCTGGCCCAGCGCCTGCAGGACTTTGAGCAGGACTGCGCCCAGCGCATGCAGAGCTTTTTGTAACGCAAAACCGAAAAAACCGCCGCCCGGCACACAGCGGGCGGCGGTTTTTGATACAGGCGCCGGGGCCGGGCAGAAAAAAGCGCTGCGGGGCCGCCGGCTGGGGCGGGCGCGGGCAACGCTTTTTGCGGATGGAGCCGGGCCGGGCGGCGTTTGCCCCGCAGGGGCGCGGCGGGTCACAGCAGCTCGATCATGGCGGCCACGATGCCGGTGGCGGTGGCCACGTATTCGGCAATGCTGAACTTTTTGACCACCAATACTTCATGGCCGTCCTCGTCGGCGTTGTCGCTCATGGCGCGCAGGATCACGCAGGGCACCCCGTTTTTGGCGGCGATCTGGCTGACGGCCGCGCCCTCCATCTCCACGCAGTCGGGGGCGCACTTGTCGGCAATGGCCTGCTTGGTGGCGCTGTCGCCCACAAACTGGTCGCCGGTGGCGATCTTGCCGGTCAGGGCCGTTACGCCGGCTTTGGCACAGGCGGCTTCGGCGGCGGCGATCAGCGCGGGGTCGCCGGAGTATTCTTTCAGGTAGGGCGGGTTCTGGCAGATCATGTCCAGTTCCGCGTCGTGGTACAGCACCGTGCGGCCGATCACCACGTCGCCGATGCCGATTTTGGAGGTCATGTTGCCCGCTTTGCCCGAACAGCTGATGCGGGCGGCCCCGTCGCGGGGGATCAGCACCTGCGGGGGGGCCGCGGCGGGGGCCTTGCCCATGCCCGCGCAGCACACCACCACCGGCTTGCCGGCCAGCGTGCCCCGGTGGTATTCCACGCCGCCGTAGGGCTCCACGGTCACGTCCGCCAGTTTGGCGCACAACTGATCCACTTCGTCGGGCATGGCGCCCATAATGCCGAATACCATGGTGTCTGCCTCCTTTTACACGTTGAACAGAAATTCGATCACGTCGCCGTCCTGCACCACATATTCCTTGCCCTCGGTGCGCTGCAGGCCCTTGGCCTTTACGGCGGCATAGTCGAAGCCGCTGGCTTCCAGATCAGCGTAGCCGATCACCGACGCGCGGATAAAGCCGCGCTCAAAGTCGGAATGAATCTTGCCCGCGGCCTGGGGCGCCTTGGTGCCCTTGCGGATGGTCCAGGCGCGGCACTCCTTTTTGCCGTCGGTCAAAAACGAGATCAGGCCCAGCAGGTCGTAGCTGGCGGTGATCAGGTTGTCCAGGCCGCTGCTGGTCACGCCCATCTCGGCCAGAAAAGCCTGCTTTTCCTCGGGCGGGTACTCGGCAATGTCCTCCTCGGTCTTGGCGCAGATGGGGATGGCCTTTGCGCCCTCTTCGGCGGCGCGGGCGGCCACCAGCGGCACATACTTGTTGTTTTCAATGCCTTCCATCAGGTCGTCCTCGCCCACGTTGCAGGCGTACAGTACAGGCTTTGCGCTCAAAAGGCCCATCTCGCGCACCACGGCGGCCTGGTCCTTGTCGCCCGCGTCCCAGGCAAAGCTGCGGGCGGGTTTGCCCTCGCTCAGGTGGGCGGCCAGCGCTTCGAGCCACTGGGCTTCGGCGGCGGCCGCCTTGCTGCCGGTTTTGGCGGCCTTGGCCTGCCGGCCCGCCCGGTTCTGCACCACGTCCAGATCCGAAAGGATCAGCTCGTAGTCGATGGCGTCAATGTCCGCAAGGGGGTCTACACCCACGGGTTTGTTCACGTCCTCCACCACATGCACGATGTTGTCATCGTCAAAGCAGCGCACTACATGCACGATGGCGTCGCACTC
Source organism: uncultured Faecalibacterium sp. (assembly GCA_945982465.1). Lineage (GTDB taxonomy): Bacteria > Bacillota > Clostridia > Oscillospirales > Ruminococcaceae > Faecalibacterium. Next base: position 7,786 of record CAMFSB010000004.1, read on the forward strand.
GCGGATGTGGCCCAGAAACTTGTTGCCCAGGCCCGCGCCCTGCGACGCGCCCTTGACCAGGCCCGCAATGTCCACGAATTCCACGATGGCGGGCGTCTTTTTATCGGTATGCCACAGCTCGGCCAGTTTGTCGAGCCGGGCATCCGGCACGGCCACAATGCCGCTGTTGGGCTCGATGGTGCAGAACGGGTAGTTGGCGGCCTCGGCGTTTTTGGTCGAGGTGATGGCGTTGAACAGCGTGGACTTGCCCACATTGGGCAGACCGACGATCCCTAATTTCATCCGTGAACTCTCCTTTATCATGGGGGCATATCGCCCTGAATTGACCGTATGATCGGCCCTATTCTATCAAAAACGGCGGGCGGGCGCAACGTTTTTGCGCACAAACGGCGGAAAGTGCCAAAGCGGCGCGCATAAAAATGCACAGAACGTTCTTTATTTGTCCACAAAAAGTCTGTATAATAAAGCTGTATCAGTGTTTTAACGGGGCAAAGGCCCTTTGGGCCGTGCAGGAGGAACGAAAAATGGCAAACGAAAAGATCCTCGTTGTGGACGACGATAAAAACATCTGCGAGCTACTGCGACTGTATCTCATCAAGGAAGGGTATGAGGTCGCGGTGGCCAACGACGGCGAGGCCGCCCTGGCCGCCTACGAGGCCAGCCGGCCCGCCATGGTGCTGCTGGACGTGATGATGCCCAAAATGGACGGCTGGGAGGTGTGCCGCCGCATCCGCAAGCTGGGCGATACGCCGGTGATCATGCTCACGGCCAAGGGCGAGACCTTTGACAAGGTGCTGGGGCTGGAGCTGGGCGCCGACGACTACGTGGTCAAGCCCTTTGACACCAAAGAGGTGGTGGCGCGCATCAAGGCGGTGCTGCGCCGCTGCGCCGCCGGCACGGCGGCTGCCGCCCCCGCCGAGGGCGTGATCGAATTTGACAACCTGCGGCTGGATATGAACAGCTACGAGCTGCGCGTCAAGGGCAAGGTGGTGGAAGCGCCCCCCAAGGAGCTGGAGCTGCTGAACTGCCTGGCTTCGCACCCCAACCGGGTGTATACCCGCGACCAGCTTTTGGACGAGGTGTGGGGCTTTGAGTATTACGGCGACTCCCGCACCATCGACGTACATGTCAAGCGTCTGCGCGAAAAGCTGGGCGGCGCGTCCGACCAGTGGGAACTGAAAACCGTGTGGGGCGTGGGCTATAAATTCGAGGTGCGGCAGTAATGCGTAAAAGTATCTCGGTGTCGTTTTTTTCCACGGCGGCGTTTCTGCTCATTATGGGCATCGCGGTCATGGGCTTTTCGGAAATGTATCTGGTGGGGCGCTATTTTGCCGAGGACAAGTACGCCACGCTGGACACCGTGCTGGACGTGGCCAGCCGCGCGGTGGCCGTGCTGGATGAGGAGGACCGCCTGACCGAGCTGACCGGCGAGCAGGGTGCCCGCCTGAGCGAAAGTATGGACCTGATCAGCGACACAGCCGACGCCGAACTGCTGTTTCTGGCGCCGGACGGCACGGTGCAGCTGCGCACCGGGGGGCTGGCTGCGCAGCAGGCCGTGATGCCGCCCGCCGTGCTGGAACAGGTGGATGCGCAAAGCGAGGGCGCCTACCATGCCCTGAGCCGGCTGGACGGCTTTTTGAGCGAACGGCACTATGTGGCCGGCCGGGTGCTGTATGGCACCGGCGGGCGCAAGCTGGGGTATCTGTTCATCTGCGCGTCGGGCGCGGGCTTTGGCGCATTTCTCAGCAACATGTTCTCCAACTTCCTTTTGTCGGCCAGTTTGATGCTGCTGTGCGCCACCATCCTGACCATGCTGCTGACCCAGCGGCTCACCGCCCCGCTGCACAAGATCTCCGAGGCGGCCAAAAAGTTCGGCGGGGGCGATTTTTCCACCCGTGTGGACGTGGCCGGCGACGACGAGGTGGGCCAGCTGGCCCAGACCTTTAACACCATGGCGGCCAATCTGGAGGCCATCGACAATTCCCGCGCCCAGTTCATGGGCAACATCGCCCACGAGCTGCGCACTCCCATGACCACCATCAAGGGCTTTATCGACGGCATTCTGGACGGCACCATCCCGCCCGAGCTGCAAAACCACTATTTGCAGATCGTCTCGCAGGAGACCGGCCGGCTGGCCCGCCTGGTGCAGAACATGCTGGACATCACCAAGCTGGAATCGGGCGAATACCAGGTCAACGCCCGGCTGTATAATATCTGGGACACGCTCACCGGGGCGGCGCTGTCGGCCGAGCAGCGCATCACCGAGGGCAAGATCGAGATCGAAGGGCTGGAGAACGCCGAAAAAACGCTGGTCTATGCCGACCCCGACCTGATCCATCAGGTGGTGTACAACCTGTTGGACAACGCCATCAAGTTCACGCCCGAGGGCGGCACCATCCGCTTTTCGGCGGTGGCGCTCGGCCCCGAGGTGGAGATCGCCATCTGGAACTCGGGCCAGGGCATCGCGCCGGAAGCGCTGCCCTTTGTGTTCGAGCGCTTTTACAAGGAGGACCAGTCCCGCGGGCTGAACGCCCGCGGCTCGGGCCTGGGGCTGCACATCTGCAAGGTGCTGGTGAACCTTTCGGGCGGGCAGATCCGCGCCGAAAGCCAGCAGGGCGAATGGTGCCGGTTTGTGTTTACGCTGCCGGCCGAGCTGCCCAACAAAAAGAACCTGCTGCGCATCTCCGACGAGACCACCGGCCCGCAGACCGGCCCCATCCCGCTGTAAAGCGGCGGCGCCGCGCAAAAAATTGCAGCAAGCCTTCGCACGGCGGGGCAGCCTGACGCACGGATGTTAAACTTTTGTGCAAAGGCCGCCCCGCCGTTTGCTTTTCTGCGCGTTTTAAGGTAAACTATATACTGACTATACTATCGCCCTGCGGCGGGGATGCCCCTGCCCGGGCAGAAAGAAGCAGTTTTTATGCCGATGATCAGTCCTTCCATTCTGTCAGCTGATTTCTGCTGCCTGCGCGAGCAGTGCCGCACCGTGCTGGACGCCGGCGCGCAGATGCTGCATTTTGATGTGATGGACGGGCATTTTGTGCCCAACCTGAGCTTTGGCGTGCCGGTGCTGCAAAGCCTGCACAAGGGCCTGCCCGGGGCGTTTTATGATGTGCACCTGATGATCAGCCACCCGCAGCAGTACGCGGCGGCATTTGCCAAAGCGGGCGCGGGGCTGATCTGCTTTCATCTGGAAAGCGACGACGACCCTGCCGCCGCGCTGGCGGCCATCCGCGCCGCCGGCTGCAAGACCGGCCTTTCGGTCAAGCCCGGCACGCCCGTGCAGGCGCTGGAGCCGTATTTGCCGCAGCTGGACCTGGCGCTGGTGATGAGCGTGGAGCCGGGCTTCGGCGGGCAGAAGTTCATGTCGCAGGCGCTGGATAAAATGCGCTGGCTGCGCCAGTGGCGCCAGCAGCACGGCGGCAACTTCTGGATCGAGGTGGACGGCGGCGTGGACGCCGTGACCGGCCCGGCCTGCGTGCAGGCGGGCGCAGACATCCTGGTGGCGGGCAGCGCCGTGTTTGCGGCCCCCGACCCGGCGGCGGCGGTGCGGGCGCTGGCCGCGCTGTGAGGAGGCTGCCATGAAAAAGGTCAAAACCATCCGCGCGGTCGAGCAGACCGGCCGCTATTACAAGGACATCTGCTGGATGATGATCCCGCTGCTGTGCATGGCGGTGTACTACTATGGGCCGCGGCCGCTGGCCATGTGCGCCGTGGCCATGCTCACGGGCAATTTGTGCGACCGGCTGGTGTCGGTGCTGCGCCAGCGCCCCTATGTGCAGGACGATTTTTCCAACGAGTGCTTTGCGCTGGTCATCGCCATGCTACTGCCTGCCTCGGCGGCATGGTATGTGCTGGTGTGCGCGGTGCTGGCCGGCATCCTGATCGGCAAGGAGGCGTTTGGCGGCTACGGCAGCTACCCGTTCCATCCGGCGGCCGTGGGATATGTGGTGGCGGCGGTATCCTGGCCCGAGCAGGTGTTCCGCTACCCGGCGCCCCACACCATGCTGCCCCTGATCGGGACCGAGGGCGTCACGTTGACGGCCGGCATCTCCGAAACGCTCAAAAACGGCGGCCTGCCTACCATAAGCAGCTTTGACCTGGTGCTGGGCGACTATGCCGGCCCCATGGGCGCAACGACGGCGCTGGTGGTGCTTTCGTGCGCGCTGTTTTTGCTGGTGCGGCGGGATATCCACCTGGAAACGCCGCTGTGCTTTGTGCTGGTGTGCGCGCTGGTGGCGTTTTTTGCGCCGCGCCAGGCCGACTTAGTGGGCACCGGCGTGCTGGAAACCGCCGCCCAACGCCTGGCCGTGGTGCGGTACGAGCTGCTTTCGGGCGCAGTGCTGTACGGTGTGGTGTTTTTGCTGGGCGAGCCGTACACCAGCCCGCGCAACCGGCTGGGCCGCGCGCTGTACGGCGCGCTGGTGGGCGCGGTGGCCATGGCGTTCCGCTATTACGGCGTGTATGAGACGGGCATGTGCTTCGGCCTGCTGGCGGTCAACAGCGTATCGGGCTGGCTGGACCGTCTGGTGGCCCGCATGCGCGGCGCGCGCCGCGCGAAAAAGCTGCTGCAAGGGGGTGGCGCCGCATGAAAGCTGAAAAAGCAAAAAGCATCGTTGCCAACCTGGAACGATATGTCCACCACGACCGCATTTTTCTGAATAACCCTGTAGTCATGCAGGGCATGGGGCTGGCGCCGCTGGTCATCATTGCCACCAACGGCCAGAACGCCCTGATGCTGTGCGCGGCCGTGGCGCTGCTGCTTACGCCCACCCGCGTCATCAGCAGCCTGCTGTACCGGGAGGTCAAGGACCCGCTGCTGCGCGCCATGGGCTACTGCGGCGTGTCGGCTGCGGTATATGTGCCGGTGTACCGCATTCTTTCGGCGCTGTTCGGCACCTCGCTTTTGCAGCTGGGCATCTATCTGCCCCTGCTGGTGGTGGAGCCGATCGTCATCTACCGCTTTGGCCGCGTGGCCGAGCCGGTGCGCAAGGCGCTGTCCAAGGGGCTGCGCATCACGGTGGGCTACGCGCTGATCCTGCTGCTGTGCGGCTGTGTGCGCGAAGTGCTGGCCGCAGGCACGCTGTTCGGCGCGGCGGTGGCGCCCCGCGGCCTGCTGCCGCTGCTGCAACTGCCGGCAGGCGGCTTTCTGCTGCTGGGCGTGGTGTGCGCGGTGTGGCGCGGCGCCGTGAACGCCTGGAAAAAACATGTGGCCATGGAGGCGAAAAACGGCTTATGAATACGGTGTTGAGTGCCTGCATGACCTTTTTTGCCTACGCGGTGGCCGCGATGTTCGCCCAAAACGCCATCTTTTCTCGCGGGCTGGGCGTTTCGCGGCTGATCCAGCTGGTGGGCGACGACAGCGTCAGCAGCCTGCTGTTCGGGCTGGAGCTGTGCGTCATCCAGCTTTGCGTGGCGCCGCTGGGCTGGCTGGCAAACCGCTGGCTGGAGCCGATGGCCCTGCGCGCGTCGCTGCGCCCCATTGCCTATGTGGTCTGCGTGTGCGCGGTGTGCGGGGCGCTGCGGGGCCTGCTGCACTGTGCGCACACGCTGCCCTACCGGGCGCACCTGATCCGCATTCTGCCCATCGCGGGCTTTAACAGCACAGTGGTGGGCACGCTGCTGGTCACCACCACTCAGGGCTACAGCCTGGCCCAGTCGCTGGGCTTTGGGCTGGGCAGCGGGCTGGGCTTTATCCTGGCGGTGCTGCTGGTCACCGAGGCGCAGCGCAAGCTGCGCAGCCGCGCAGTGCCGGACGCGTTCCGCGGCCTGCCCATCACGCTGATCTATATCGGCATTCTGGCGCTGGCCATTTACGGCTTTACGGGGCATTCCGTTACCATCTGATCGAAAGCGGGGAGTTTCGAGTGTTCAACAAAAACAGGCGCGGCCGCCGCGTCAAGCACTACGGCCACAATTACTATTCGCGCCGCCAGCGGGCGCGGCGTACGGCGGGCCTTTTGTGCGCCGCGGCGCTGGTGTTTGCCGTGGGCTGGCTGGCCGGGCCGCATATTCTGGACTTTGGCACCGGGCTGTGGTACAGTGTAGTTCACCCCAAGCCGGAGGCGGAAAGCCAGAGCCAGCCGGCCGCCTCGTCGCAGGCGCAGCCGCAGGCCACCCCCCAGCCGGAGAACACCGCCCTGCCCGAGGAGATGCAGCCCACCGCCGCCATCGTGGAGGGCAAATGGGCCGCGGTGAACCTGTCGGCGCTGGGCAGCCCGCAGGCCATTGAGGCCGCCGCGGCCAACGCCGCCGCAAACGGCGTGTCCTACGCCCTCATCACCCTCAAGGACACTTCGGGCTATCTCTACTACCCGTCGGCGGTGCCGGCGGCTTCGGGCAGCATCGCGGCGTCCACCGTGGACGCCGCCGCCGTGGCCGCCGCGTTCAAGGCGGCGGGCGTCACGCCGGTGGCCTGCCTGTCGGCGTTCCGCGACCCCATCGCCGCCTATACCGATCGTTCTATGGGCATCCACTATACCAACAGCGATTATATGTGGCTGGATAACGCCGCCGACGCGGGCGGCAAGCCCTGGCTGAACCCCTATTCCGACGGCGCGGTGCAGTTCATCGGCGATCTGATCGAGGAGACGGCCGCCCTGGGCTATGACCATGTGTTGCTGAGCACGGTGCAGTTCCCGGTGTATGTGTCCGCCAAGCAGGACTTTGGCAACACGGCGGGGCTGGGCCGGGCGCAGGCGCTGCAAAAGGACATTGCCGCCTGGGCTAACCGGTTTGCGGGCCGGGTGACCCTGTGGTACGAATACAGCTATGCCGCCTGCCAGGCGCCCAGCACGGCGCTGGACGCGCTGCCCAGCGAGCTGGGAGTGGAAAACCTGGTGCTGCGCATGCCCGCCCCGGCGGCTGAGGGCGAGACCCCGCCGGATGTTTCGGCGCTGGATGAGATCGTGCAGGCCATGAAAGACGGCGGCTGCACCTACGTCGTGGTGCGCGACGGCAGCACGGCGGATTTCCGCTGACGGCGGAACCCCTGAGGAGGAGTTGAATACAAGATGAACAACCATTGCTTTGGCCCGGCGCATATCCTGCTGCCGGATGAGCGCATTCCCCTTGGCCAGTGGGCGTGCATCGCCTGCGACCAGTTCACCAGCGACTACGCCTACTGGAAGCAGGCCGAGGCGCTGACCGCCGGCGTGCCCAGCGCGCTGCATCTGGTGCTGCCTGAGGCGTACCTGGGCACGGCCGAGGCCGAGCGCCGCACCGCGGCCATCCCCACGGCCATGCGGGAATACCGCGAAACGGTGCTGACCCGTGCGGTGGACGGCTATGTGTATGTGGAGCGCACCGAGCAAAGCGGCCGGGTGCGCCAGGGGCTGGTAGGCGTGGTGGACCTGGAAGCCTACAGCTACGAAAAAGGCGCGCTGCCGCTGGTGCGCCCCAGCGAGAACACTGTGGTGGAGCGCATCCCGCCCCGCATGGCGGTGCGCCGCGGCGCCAGCCTGGAGCTGCCCCATGTGATGATGCTGGCCGATGACGCCGGCCAGACCCTGGTGGAGCCGGTGGGCGCGGCCAAGGCCCGCCTGCGCCCGCTGTACGAGGGCGAGCTGATGCTGGGCGGCGGCCACATCGCGGGCTGGGCCGTGGAGGACCCGGCTCTGCTGGAGCAGATCGACCGGGCAGTGGCCGCCCTGCAAAGCCGCGAGGGGTTTGACGCCAAGTACCCGCAGGCGGCGGGCGGCGCGCCCATGGCGCTGGCTGTGGGCGATGGCAACCATTCGCTGGCCACCGCCAAGGCCTGCTGGGAGGCGCTGAAACCTACCCTGCCGCCCGAACAGCAAAAGACCCACCCGGCCCGCTGGTGCCTGGCCGAGGTATGCAACGTGCATTCCCCTGCCATCGAGATCGAGCCGATCCACCGGGTGCTGTTCGGCACCAAGGCGGACACCGTGCTGCTGGCGCTGATTGCCTGGAGCGACTTGCACGGGCTGGGGCTGCATACCGGCCCCGGCGCCCAGAGCTTTACCATCCAGGGCCGGCAGTACCGGTGCGGCTTCCACTTCGACAGCCCGGCCGAGCCGCTGACCGTGGGCACCATCGAGGCGTTTCTGGCCGATTTTCTGCAAAGCCGGCCCGAGGTCAAGGTAGACTACATCCACGGCAAAGCCGCCGTGGAACAGCTGTGCGCCCAAAAAGGGGCGGTGGGCCTTTTGCTGCCGCCGTTTGACAAGGGCGACATCTTCAAAGGCGTGGTGCTGGGCGGCGTGCTGCCCCGCAAGACCTTCAGCATGGGCCACGCCGAGGAAAAACGGTATTATCTGGAGGCCCGGGCAATCGTGTGACCGCCGCGGGCGTTTTGCCGCGCGCCGCACACACCCCGGCCGCAGGCCGGCAGGCGCATGCTGCGCGGCCCGCCTTTTGCGCGCGGAATCACCGGCGTGCGCGGGGGCCAGGCGCGCTGCGCCTGTGCGAAAAACCGGCTCTGCCCGCCGCCTTTGCGCGCCGGCAGGCCCCGGCCGCGCGGAACCAACCTGTAACATGACGGAGAATTATGACATTTAACGAACTGAACCTTTCCGCCCCGCTGCTGCGGGCTGTGGCCGACGCGGGCTACACCGAGCCTTCGCCCATCCAGGCCAAGGCCATCCCGCCGGTGGCGGCCGGGCGGGATCTGATGGGCTGCGCCCAGACCGGCACCGGCAAGACCGCCGCGTTCGCCCTGCCCATGCTGCAGCGGCTTGCGCAGGCCGCCCCCCGCAAAAAGGGGGCCATCCGGGCGCTGATCCTCACCCCCACGCGGGAGCTGGCGCTGCAGATCGGCGACAGCTTTGCCGCCTACGGCAAGTACCTGCCGCTGACCTATACGGTGATCTTTGGCGGGGTGGGCCAGGCGCCCCAGGTGGCGGCCCTGCAAAAGGGCGTGGACATCGTGATCGCCTGCCCGGGCCGCCTGAACGATTTGATCGGCCAGGGCTATGTGCACCTGGACAACCTGGAGATCTTTGTGCTGGACGAAGCCGACCGCATGCTGGATATGGGCTTTGTGCACGATGTAAAGCGAGTGATCGCAAAGCTGCCGGCCCGCCGCCAGAACCTGATGTTCAGCGCCACCATGCCCGCCGAGATCGAGGCGCTGGCCAAGGGCCTGCTGCATGAGCCTGCCTTCGTCAAGGTGGACCCGGTCTCCAGCACGGTGGACCGCATCGACCAGAGCCTGTATTTTGTGGAGGACAAGGCCGCCAAGCGCACGCTGCTGCCCCACCTGATCAAAACCTTGCGCCCGCCGGTGACCAACGCGCTGGTGTTCAGCCGCACCAAGCACGGGGCAGACCGCATCGCCAAAGACTTGTGCAAACAGGGCATCCCCGCCGCGGCCATCCACGGCAATAAAAGCCAGTCGGCCCGGGTGGCCGCGCTGGAGGGCTTTAAGGCGGGCAGGACCCGCGTGCTGGTGGCGACCGACATCGCCGCCCGCGGCATTGATATCAGCGAGCTGGCCTATGTATTCAACTTTGACCTGCCCGAGGTGCCCGAGACCTATGTGCACCGCATCGGCCGTACCGCCCGCGCCGGGGCCGACGGCTGCGCCGTCAGCTTCTGCGCGCCGGAGGAACGGGAGTATCTGGCCGGCATCGAAAAGCTGAACCGCAAACGCATCCCGGTGCGCACTGCCTGCCCCGGGGCGGCCGCGCCGGCTGTGCCGGAGCAGGCCGCAGCCCCTGCCCGGCCTGCTGCGCCGGCCGGGGCACAAACGCTGCAACCCGCCGCTGCCCGGCCTGCCGGGGCGGCAAGAAAAGAGGATGGAATCATGCAAGACAACGAAAAACGGCCGGCCCCGGAGGCCGGTGCGGCGCTTTCGGCCAGCGCCAAGCGCCGCCGTCGCCGCCGCCGCCGCAGCGCAGGCGAAGGGCAGAGCGTCCCCGCCCCAGCAGCGGCCGCAGCCCAGCCCGCAGCGCCGGCGCAGGCCAAAAAGCCCGGCGCCCCCAAAGGGCAGCCGCGCACGCCCCGCGCTGACACGCAGCCCGACTTTGACCCGCGCTTTCTCACGCCGGGCGCGGCCCAGACCGTGCGCGGCACCGGCGCGGCCCAGCCCCGGCCCGAACGGCCCGCCGCCGCAAAGCAGCAGCCCGCCGCCAAGGCGCCTGCTAAGGAAAAGCAGCCCGCCCCCGCCCGGGAGCCGCGGGCTGCCGGCCGCCGCCCGCCCGCCCCGCCGGCCCGCGGGCCGGCCGCCCGGG
>CAMFSB010000005.1 GCA_945982465.1 uncultured Faecalibacterium sp.
CAACGCAGGCGGAGCCGACCGCGCTGGCCAAAACCTGGGCCCGGTCGGAGGCCACCGGCATGCGCTGAATGTCGGCCAGCCGGGCCTCGGCCGCGACCAGCGGCACCGTACCGGCCGCAATCTCGCGCGAAAGGGCGTTGACGGCCGCCACCCGGCCCAGGTGGACCGAGCGGTTGGGCACGTTGCGCACCTCGCTGATCTCGGCAGTACCGGCGCTGGCAAAAATGCCGTTGGTCAGCACATACACGTCAAATTCGCGCAGGTGGTAGCTGCGGGCCATGATGGCCATGGTCTGTTCCACCCGGAACACCTCGGCGCCGTTTTCCAGCAGCAGCTTGCCCGCCGCCATGGTCATATCCATAATACGGCGGCGCTGTTCGTAATCAGGGTTCTGTTCGATCTCAACCACGGATGTTGTTCCTCACAGCAGCAAATTCGGGGTAGTTGGCGTACAGGTGGCCCGCAATGACCTCCATCAGGCGGAAGTCCTCCTCAGAGTCAATGTCCAGGATGCCGGTGTCCATCATGGTGGAAATGCCGATCTTGCCGTCCCACAGGATGCCGGTGTGGTTTTCGGCCAGAAAATCGCGGCGGAACACATAGATGGATGCGTTCAAATCGTAAATGGCCGGGGCCTGCTGGCGGGCCGTGTAAGGCGAGGCGATCACCTTTTCCACATGGTCGCCGCAGTCGCGCACCATATTGAAATAGGGGTTGCGGCGCGCCTCGGTCACACTGAACACCAAGTCCAGGTCCGGCCGCTGTGCCTTGGCGCGGTAGGCGTTTTCGATGTCGCGGGCGGTGCGCAGCGGGCTGGTGATGTCCAGGTCCATTACATAGTCGTAGGCCGTACCGGTTTTTTGTTCCATACGGGCCAGCGTATCCTGAAACACCGCCATTTTGGGCACCGTGTCGCCGCCCAGCGCCTCGCCGCGGGGCAGAAAAACCACCTCCGGGTACTGGGCGGCCACCAGCTCGGCCAGGTGCGGGCTGTCGGTGTTCAGAGCCACGTCCACCTGCACCTCCGGGTGGGCTTTGGCGAACAGCTGTGCCGCCGAAAGAGTGTAGTACACCAGCGGCTTTTCGCAAAAGGTTTTGAGGTTTTTGTTTTTGAAGCCCTTGCTCCCCGCACGGCCGCAAACAGTGATCAGCAATCGTTCCATTGTTTCCATCTCATTTCTATCCGATCTTCTGCCCAAAGGGCAGTGGTTCCAGGGCAGCCCGCCGGTTTACGGCCGGCCCAGCGTGAGCCGCAGCACGTCCAGCGCATCGGCCGGGCTGTTGACGCTGCTGCCTGTGCCGTGCAGCGCATAATCGACAAAATACGCCATCTCCCGGCGGTACCAGGCGTCGGTGGTCTCTTTGTACTGCTGCACGGAGCCGTCCGGCAGCGTGAGGGTGGCCGCGCCGAAATCCGCCGTCAGCGTGCCCTCGCGGGTGAACAGCTCGATACTGCGGCGGTACTGCCGGCCAAAGTAGTCCAGATGCACCTCGGCCAGCATGGAGGGGTACCGGGCAATGTATATGCTCAAATCGTCGCTGTCGATCTCCAGATCCGAGTAGGTGCCCTTGAAATTGTACAGTTCCAAGGGTTTACCGAACAGCCCCACCAGATAGTCCCATTCGTGGATCAGGTCGATGGTGACGCCGCCGCCCAGCGCCCGGTGGGCCGAGTACACGGTGCGGTAGTCCACGCCGGGCCGCCAGCCGGGCAGGTAGCTGGAGCAGATCACCCGTGCCGAATAGGGCCGCTGGTCCGGGTGCGCCGCCAGCCAGTCTTTCAGCGCCAGCATTACGGCGCTCCAGCGCATGGGGGCGGCCACATAGGCTTTCTGCCCCGCGGGCAGCACATCGGCCAGCTCCAGGTCGGCCTGCTCCGCCGAAAAAATGGGTTTTTCGATGAACAGGGCGCCGGCCCGGCCGTACACCTGCCGCAGCGCGTCGGCATGCAGGCTGGTGGGGTTGGTGATGAACGCCATGTCGTAATGCGGCAGAGCCGCTTTGTCCGCCAGGTCGGTGAACTGGGCGTGCAGCCGTTCGGCCGCGCCGGGCCGCAGCGGGCGGGCCGGGTCGCTGCGCAGTGCGTCGGCCCGCAGCGCAAGGCCCTGCTGTTCGCACAGGGCGGTCAGGCTGTTCAGGTGCCGTGTGCCGATGGAGCCAAGCCCCACAAACAGGGCGGATACTTGTTGCTGCATATGCGTGTTCTCCTTTGGCGGGCCGTCAGCCCTCAATGCGGTCGATCAGGCGCAGCACCTCGGCGTCCTTTTCAAAGCTCCAGCGGGGGGCTTCGCCCTGTTCCAGCACGGCAAAGAAGTTGGCCAGCTCGTCCACATAGGCGTTTTCCACGATGTTGTCGCTGTAGCGGCTGTCGTGCTCAAAGGTCTCGTAGGTGTTCACCGCCTGCTTTGTGCCGGTGGCATGGTCAAAGCGGTACAGCGCCTTGGGGTTACCCTCCCAGAACAGGTGCAGCCCCTCGCCAAAGCACTCAAAATTGCGCACGGCCTTGGGGCTGACCACATCCACGGCCAGCAGGCCCTTGACGCCGTTTTGGTGCCGCAGGGTGACAAAGTAGCTGTCGGGGTAATCCACCTCCAGCGCGCTGATCTTGTCCTTTTCGGTGTGCACGCCGGTCACAGGGCCAAACGCATCCCACAGCCAGGGCAGGTCGATTCCAAAGATCTCCCGCACGCCGCCGGTGCGCTTATCGCCCACAAAAAAGTTTTTGTAGTTTTCCCACGGGTGCCAGTCGGGCAGGTACTGGCCGATGTGGTAAATGTAATTGACCGGCTTGCCGGTTTGGGCCATGAACTGCTGCGCCTGTGCCTTGATATACTGCGTTTCGCCGCGGTACAGCATGGTGGACGACAAAAACAGCGGCACATTTTTTTCTTTGGCGAGCGCCAGATTGCGCTCGTAGCCGTCGGCCACCAGGTTCAGCTCGGTAAAAACCGGCAGGCCATGCTGCAAAAGCCGGGTGATAATGTCCGCGTGGGTGATGGGCGCGGTGCACACCAGCGCCGCGTCCGGCGTTTGGGCGGCCACCGCTTCGTCGATGGACGCATAGGCCCGGATGCCCAGGCCCTCGGCCTCGGCGCGGCGGGCGGGGGCGCTGTCGACGCCGCAGATGGTCAGCTCCGGCCGCATGCCCTTAGCCAGGCGCGCACGGCGCTTGCCCATGCTGCCCAGGCCCACGATCAAAATGGTTTTCATGGTCGATCCCCTCACAGTGTTTTGTTTTGCAGGCGTTTTGGGCCGCGTTCGGGCCGCTTCAGCCCAGCGCGCGCTCCCATTCCGCTTCGCGGAAGCCCACCAGCACAGCGTTGTCCAGCACCAGCAGCGGCCGCTTGACCAGCATGCCGTCGGACGCCAGCAGGGCCAGCTGCTGCTCCCGCGAAAGGGCGGGCAGCCTGGCCGCCAGCCCCAGTTCCTTGTATTTTAAGCCGCTGGTGTTGAAAAACCGTTTCAGCGGCAGGCCGGAGCGCTCGCTCCACTCCGCCAGTTCGGCGGCGGTGGGGTTGTGCTCCACAATGTGCCGGTCGGTATACGCCGCGCCGTGCGCATCCAGCCAGGCCTTTGCCTTTTTGCAGGTGGAGCATTTAGGGTATTCCACAAACAGCATGTTTGTTCCCGCCTTTCTGCGGCCGGGCCGGCCGCCTCTTTTTGATATTGTAGCACGTCAGTTGCCGTCGTAAAAGCCCTTGGGGGCAGTCAGCTCCGGGCAGAACAAAGCTTTTTCCAGCACTGCCACGATCCGGCCGCTGGTGTCGCCGCCGTTGTATGGGCTGACCGTCCGCCTGGCCTGCGCTGCGAACTCCGGCGTCAGGGCAGTGCGCAGCGCCTGCGCAATGGCTTCGCGCTGTGCCGGGCAGCACAGCACGTTGGGGCACACAATGCGCCCGGCCTGCCGCGCGCCGATGTTTACGGCGGGCACGCCAAAGGTGGGCGTTTCCACCACGCCGCTGGACGAGTTGCCCGCCACCACGGCCGCGTACTGCATGGCCGACAGATACCGCCGCACGCCCAGGCTGGTGTAGGCGGCGGCATAACCGGCATGGCCGGCGGCCCAGGCGTCGATGCGGGCGTTGATGTCCGCGCCGCCCGCGTCGGCGTTGGCCTTGGTGACCACATAGCGCAGGCCGGTTTCGGCGTGCACATCCTCCATGGCGGCCAGCAGCGAGTCCATCTGCACAGCGGCCGGGGGCGCGCAGGCGGCGGTTTCGGGGTGGAAAGTGACCAGCCCGAATGGCCGCTCCAGATCAAAGTCGATGCTTCCGGCCAGCTCGGCCCGGGTCAGCTTGGGCATGGTGCGGATGTTTTCATCCCCCAAGCCGCCCACGTTGAACACCCGCCGCGGGTCCTCGCCCATGCGGATGACCCGCCGGGCGTATTCCTCGCAGCTGGGGAAATGCAGGCTGGCCATTTTGGTGATGCAGTGCCGGTAGTAATCGTCCGCCGCGCCCAGCGTTACATCGCCGCCGGAAATATGGGCAATGGGCACCCCCATCATGGCGGCTGCCTGCGCCGCGGCAAAGATCTCGTACCGGTCGCCCAGCACCAGCACGCCGTCGGGGCGCTCCGCTTCAAACCAGCGGGCAAACTCCCGGATGGTATACGCCACGGTGTCGGGCAGCGCCAGCGGGCCGTCGCCGAACCGCAAAATGTCGATGCGCGCCGCAATGGGCACGCCGTCGGCTTCGATCTCGCCCACGGTCTGGCCGTACTGGGCCGACAGATGTGCCCCGGTCACAATTACCAATGGTATAATTTTGTCGGATTTTAACAGTTTGAAGATCACCGGCCGCAGCAGGCCGTATTCAGCCCGGGTGCCCGTGATCACGGCAAGGCGCTTTTTTTCGCTCGACTGCTGCATCTGTGCTTCCTCCCGTGGCAGGTATGCCGTTGTGCCGTCTGTTCTGCCGCCGCCGGGCGTTTTACCGGCCGGCAGGCTCAGGGATTCCCCCGTTTTACGCCAGAACGATCTGCTCGTCCTCGGCAAAATCGCGCACCGCCGCCGTGCCCAGCACCTCGTACCAGCACATGGGGCTGATGCCGTCGCCGGGGCGCTTGGTGGTCAGGTTTTCGGCGGTGAACACCTCGCCTTTCCGGATGGGGCGCGCCGCCACGATGCTCTTGCGGGCAATGGGCTTGTTTTTGGCCTCGCTGGCCGTCACATGCTTTTTGCCGTCGCCCATGGCCGCCTCGATGTGCCGCACCGCCGTGACCATGGCCGCCAGCTCCGCCGGCTCCAGGCTGGCCTTGTGGTCGGGGCCGTCCATGGTTTTGTCCAGCGTGAAGTGCTTTTCGATCACCGCCGCGCCGAACGCGGCCGCGGCCACGTCGCATTCCCAGCCGGTGGTGTGATCCGACAGGCCCACCGGCAGGCCGAACTGCTCCGAAAGCTCCAGCATGGCGCCCAGGTTCGCGTCCTCGTAGGGGGTGGGGTACTCGGTGTTGCAGTGCAGCAGCGTGGCCCCCCTGGCGCCGTTGGTCTCGAGGATATCCAGGGCGTTTTCGATCTCATCCAGCGTACTCATGCCGGTGGAAAGGATCACATGCAGGCCCAGCTTACCCACCTCTTCCAGATAGGGCAGGTTGGTGATCTCGCCGCTGGGCACCTTGATATAGGGCAGATCCAGCGTGCCCAAAAACCGCACGCTGGGGATATCGAACGGCGCCGACAGGTACTGGATGCCGATGGAATCGCAGTATTCTTTCAGTTCCCGATGGGCCTCAAAGTCAAAGTGCAGCCGGCGCACCATGTCCAGCTGGCTTTCGGCGTCGCCGGTGGTCTCTTTTTGATATTCGGCCTTCTGCGCAAATTTGGAGATGACCAGCTCGGGCACGGCGGTCTGGTACTTGACCACGTCCGCCCCGCACTCCTTGGCAGTCAGAGCCATTTTTTTGGCCATTTCCAAACTGCCGTTGTGGTTGACGCCCGCTTCCGCGATGATGATGGTGCTCATAGTTTTTCCTCCATCCTTCTGCGCATCTTATCCAGTTCTTCCAGCTGGCCCATATCCATCCAGCTGGATTCGTTGATGGGGTACACCCCCACGTTTTCGCCCCTGCGGCGGTATTTTTCGATCACGTCCGGGAAGCCCTGCTTTTTGCCGATCTCCAATTCCTCCACCACGCGCGGCTCCACCACATAGACGCCGGTATTGGTCAGAAAGTTCAGCTGCGGCTTTTCGCGCATGGCCTGGATGGAGCCATTCTCCCCCATTTCCACCACGCCGTAGGGCACGGTGTAGTGCTTGTAGGCGCAGATCATGGTGATCACGTTGTTGTGCGCTTTATGGTACTGGTAGATATCGCCGTAATCCACATCCAGCAGCGTGTCGCAGTTGGAAAAGAAAAACGTGGAATCCATCTGCCCGCGCAGCAGGCACAGCCCGCCGCCGGTGCCCCAGAACTCGGTCTCATCCACAAAATCCACGGTATAGTTTTTGTGTTCCAGGTCGGCAAAATAGCTTTTGATCATGCCCTTTTTATAGTTGACCACCATGCGGAAGTCGCGGCAGCCGTAATCGCAGAAGCGGTCGATGATCAGTTCCACAATGGGCTTTTCGCCCACCGGGATCAGGGGCTTGGGCAGGATCTTGGTATACGGGTACAGCCGGGTGCCAAGGCCGCCCGCCATGATGACCACCGGGATATTGGCCTTTTTGCGGTTGTCGATGTCCAGCCCGGTGGCAAACACCACATCCATGATGCAGCCCGCTTTATCCAGAATGGGCAGCGCGTCGATGCCGTATTGCTCCAGCACCTCGCGGGCACGGCCGCGCTCGGCCACCGGCAGGCTTTTGGGGTGGTAGTTGGCGGCATGGGCCACCGTATCGTCCAGCTTGCCGCCCCGCAGCAGAAATTTGCGCAGGTCGCCGTCGGTCAGCACCGCCTCCAGCCGGCCGTTCGGCGCAAGAAACAGAATGCGCTGGCCGGTTTCGTCCAGGCGCTTCATGGTCTCCAGGATCGTGGCAGTTTCGCTGATGAACAATTCTTCCAGTTTCAGCATCCGGGGTCACCTCGTTTTCTTGTTTCGGTTCGGGAGCAGTTCCCGGCAAAGGGAGAGGATGCAGGCGGCAAGGCCCGCGCCCGCCGCCAGCCAGAACAGCTGCCACGGCGAGGGCACCAGATAATCGTACCAGGGCAGCGGCTCGTTGAGCACGATGGCCTTTACCTGTACCGTAACATTGCTGCGGTCGCACAGGTCCAGCCGCAGGCCCTGCCCCGCAAAAAAGGGCACCGTGTAGCTGTATTCGCCCGCGGCGGTGCGGGTGGGCCAGCAGCGCAGCTGCTGGCTGTAGCCCCGGCCGGGCAGATGATAGTATAAATCCATCTCACAGCCATCCTGGCTGTATTCGGCCACCAGGCGCAGCGTGCGCACCGGTTGGCCGGGCGAAAGCAGCAGCTGGGAGTCGCCCTCGGTGGAGCGCAGGGTATCGCCCGCTTCGCCGGCAAATTCCAGTTGGTGCAGGGTATACAGCCCGGTATCTGCCAGCGTGATGGTCTGGGTGTGCAGCCGGCCGGCGGCATAGCCAGCCGCATCAAAGGCCCACAGGCCTGCGCCGCACACCAGCCGCAGCGCAAGGGCGGCCAGCAGGCACAAAACAGGCAGCGGCAGCGTGCGCAGCCGGCGCACGGCCCGGTTTCGTCGGTCGTTCATGTGCTGCCCTCCTCCCACACGGCGGCCAGGGCAAAGCCCGTGCTGCCCACGCGGTACAAGGCTGCGGCCCCGCCCGAGGGCGCGGCCAGCCCATCGCTGAAAAGCGCCGCATAGCTGGCGGCAAAGATCTCGTCCGACTGTGCCACCAGCAGCCACGCCGCGCCGCTGGCGCAGGTCTCGGCCAAAAATTCCTCAGCGGTCAGCGCACGGTACAGCCTGCCCGTGCCGTATTCTGCCAGGCCGTAGCTCACGCCGCCGTCGCCGTAAACCAGAATGCGGGGCAGCAGGCGGCAGCTGTATTCAAACCAGTGGTAGCCGTCGTCGCCCTGATAGATCAGATAGATGGTTTCGTCCGGCTGGGTCTGCCGCACCGCCCAGTCGGCAATGGCAATGGCCTGCCGCTGCTGGGCATACTGGGCCTGCGTGACCCCGAACACCGTGTACTGCGGCTCCAGATTGACAAAGCACTGGCTGCAGAACACTGCCGCCAGCGCCAGCGCGCCCGCATGCCCTGCCGCCCGGCCCAAGGGCCTGCGCACCCCGGCGGCCGAAGCGGCGAACACCGCCAGCGCCAGCAAAAACCAGCCCAGATAATAGCTTTGATAGTAGCGCTCGTAGCTGACCGGGTACGCCGGGCTGGAATCCTTTAAGATAAACGCATAGCTGAGCAGCAGCATCAGCCAGTAGCCGCCAAAGCATACCGTGCTGGCCAGCGCGGCCAGTGCGGCACGCAGCTTGCCGCGCAGCGTGGGCGCCAGCGCCACCGCACCCGCAAACAGCAGCAGGATCACAGCCGTTACCGCCGCCCCGCTGCCCAGCAGGGAAATTTTATGATGGAAGAACCAATCCCACAGCGTATGGGCATAGGCAAACGCCGTTTCGCGGCGGGCCTCGTAATACGCGGCGGCGGGCAGGCCCAGCAGCAGCCGGATGCCCTGCATCAGCACCGCGCCCAGCGGCTGGCTGGTGGCGCCCATGCCGCCTTCGGCTGCATTTTGGGCCACCAGCGCGGCCACATAGCGGTTCCAGGCCAGATACTGCGCCGCCGGGGCCGCCACGAGAGCCAGCGCCCCGCCGCAGCGGCCGGCAAAGCTTCGGGCGGTAAGGCGCCCCGCTTCGTCTTTCAGGCCAAACAGCAGCCAGTCCGCCGCCGCAAGGCCCGCCGCCGCAAGGCCCAGCACAAAGGTATTGTCCTTGATGTTCCCGGCAAGGCAGGCCACCGGCAGCATCAGCCACCACAGCCGCGGGCAGCGGGCACGCACTGCCCACCAGAACGCCGCCGCCCCGCCGAACAGCACCCCGGCCACGGTGTCGCCCATGGCCTCCAGATACGGCGTAGCCAGCACGGAGGTGTGGCTGCGCAGCGCCAGCACAAAGGGCGTCAGCAGCGCCGCCAGCGCCGCCGGGATCTGCAGCCGCCAGCCGCCGGCCGCCGCGCACTCGGCCACTGCCGCAGCACCGGCTAGCAATAGCAGGTCCACCGCCCAGATCAGCTTCCAGTCCGCATACGCGCCGCAACGCTGCACAAAGTAACCCAGCAGCGGCACGGCCGGCATCTGGGTGATCTGCCAGGGCGTGCCAATCTCACACTCGGTATACAGCCGGCCGTTCAGGCAGGTGAGCCGGGCCGCCGTGCCCCAAAACGAATATTCATCAAACTGCGTCGTACAGGGCTGCACCCGGGCCAGCAGGACCAGCAGCGCCAGCGCGCCGCACCAGAACACTGCACCCGCCGCACCGCACCCGGCCGGGGCGGCCGCCGTCCGGCGCCGGTACAGCGTCCATGCGCCCAGGCCAAGCCCCAGCGCGTACAGCAGCGCCGCGGCCAGCGGCAGAACGCCCAGAATGCCCGCCCCGAACAGCGCCAGAACCGCCGCCGCCAATACGGCCAGCGGCGCAGCGCCGCCGGGCAGCCCCAGCCATTGCAGAAACAGGCAGCCGCCCGCCAGTGCGGCCAGCGGCAAAAGCATAGCCAAAAAGTCCATTTGCTTCTCACATTTCCCGCCGGGGCCGGGCAGTTCCGTTCCGGCGGCCGGCCGCGGGGGCGGCAGTTACAGCGCCAGCACCGCGTCGATGACGCGGGCGCAGTCTTGTTCGGTCAGGTTGGTGGAGCAGGGGATGTTGACGATGCGGCGGCGGTACTCCCGCGCCGTTTCCAGCGCAAAGGCCTGGTTGCGGCCGTAGTCGCACTGCTCGTTGATCAGCGACCACACCGGGCGGGTCTGGATCTTCTGCTCGTGCAGCGCCGCGATCACGGCGTCGCGCTCCAGGCGGTCGGGCAGCAGCAGGCTGTAGAACCAATGGTTCGAGCGCGTGCCCTCGCGGAACGGCAGCATCCGGAAGCCCTTGACCCCGTCCAGCGCGGCGCGGTACTGCTCGTACCGGGCGGTCTTATGGGCAATAAAGCCTTCCAGCAGTTCCATCTGGGCCAGGCCCAGGCAGGCGTCGATGTTGGTCATGCGGTAGTTGTAGCCCGGCTCGTCGTGGGTGAACTGCAGCACGTCGGTTTTGGCCTGGGTGGAAAGGTGCTTGGCGTGCACCGCCCAGTCGTCATGGTTGGACACCAGCGTGCCGCCGGTGCCGGTGGTGATGATCTTGTTGCCGTTGTAGCTGTACGCGCCCACGTCGCCCATGGTGCCTGCAAAGCGGCCGGCCAGCGGGCCTTCGGTATACTTGGTGCCCAGCGCCTCGGCCGCGTCCTCGATCAGGACCAGGCGGTACTTTTGGGCAATGTCCAGAAAGCGGGGCATGTCCGCCATGTTGCCGAACACATGCACCACCACCAGTGCCGACACATGGGCACCGGTGGCGTTGTCGTACAGGCCGTCGGCCCTGAGCGTGCAGTGGTTGGCGCAAAAGTCCTCCACCGCGTCCGGGTCCATGCAGGCGCTTTCGTCGCAGCCGATGAACACCGGCTCGGCCCCCACATAGCGGGTGGTGGGGTTGACCGACGCGATAAAGGTCAGCGACGGCACAATCACCTCGTCGCCGCGCTGCACGCCCGCCACCAGCGCCGACAGATGCAGCGCCGCCGAGCCGCTGGCACAGGCCACCGCCCGGGGCATGTGCAGGTACTGCGCCACGCAGGCTTCCATTTCGTCGACTTTGGCGCCGCTGGTGGACACCCACGCGCCGTCCAGCGCGTCGTCGACGTATTTTTTCTCATTGCCGCAGAAGTTGGGCACCGAAAGGGGGATAAAATTGCTCATACTCAAACGCCTCACAATTCAAAATCAGAATATTCCGTGCTTGTTGATCGGATCGGGTGCCGGGCCGCACAGCGGCACGGCGCCAGGGCTCAGGGTTTTGTGCGCTGCTGCCAGGCGCGCACCGCGCACAGCGCCACATCCAGTGCCGAGGACGCCAGCCCCGGCAGCAGCACCAGCCAGAACAGCTGCCGCCACGAGGGCGCAAAGTACCGCCAAGCCGCCCGGGGCGCATTGAATTCCACCAAAAAGCCGGTGATCACGCAGACATCGCTGCACGGGTCCAGCCGCAGGGCGTATACATCGGCCCGGGGCAGCGTAAAGGTCCAGGTTCCGTCGCCGTTATCCCGCGGCAGCACCCGCTGGTCCGCGCCAAATGCCTCGCCCGGCTGCTCGATGTAATACAGACACATCTCGCCGGGGAGGGTGCTGTACGCGGCCGTCAGCGTAACGGTGCGCACCACCTCGCCGCCGCTGTTGACCCAGATCATCTGGGGGTCGGAGGTCTGCGCGACCAGCACACCGTCGGCCGTCCACTCCGCGCTGACCAGTTCAAACGCCTGCGGCTCCAGGATCCGGCGCTCCATGCGGCCGCCGGCGCGGGCCGCCCAGTCGCCTGCCAGCAGACTGCCGCACAGCGCCAGCCATACCAGCGCCGCGGCACCGTAGCACAGCGCCGGCAGCGCCGCCCGCCGTGGAAAATGTATCTGCTTCATGCCGCCCCCTCCGTCATGGCCACGGGCACAAACAGGCCCTGCTGTTCATCCACTCGGTACAGCGCCGGGCTGCCGTTTGCAGCGGCGGCCAGCCCGTCACTGAACAGGGCGGCATAGCTTTGCTCAAACACATCATCGCTGTACTGCACGAACACATACGCGCAGCCGCACTGCCGCACGGCGCTCCAGAACTGCTGCGGGCTGTAGGCGTGATAATAAAGATCGCCGTTGTACAGTTCTGCCGTGCCAAAGGTTCCGCCGCCCGCGCCGTATTCGATGCCGCCCTCCTGCCGCAGCAGGCCGCTGTAATCCAGCACCATAGGCAGAAATTCATAGCTGAAATTGAACCAGCGCAGGCCGTTGTCGCCCTGGCTGACCAGGAACACCCGCTGCCCGGCCAGATCGCCCTGCCGCTGGGGGTCGGCCTCGATGGCCGCTTTTACCTGCCGGGTCTGGGCCGCATAGATCTCCACGCCGGTGAACTCGGCGTCGCCGTAATCCAGCACGCAGGTATACGGCGAAATATAGCGATCAAAGCACACAAGGCACAGGCAGGCCAGCGCCAGCACCGCCGCTTTGCCCGGCAGCTGCCAGCGGCTTTGCCGCACGGCCTGGCACAGCAGCGCCAGCGCGATCAAAAACCAGCCCAGATAATAGGTGTACAGGTAGCGGTTGTAATCGATGAGCTGAGCGCCCTGGCTCTCGGTAAAAATAAAGGCGTAGCTGAGCACCAGCATAAAGTTGTACGCCAGAAAGCACCCCGCGCACAGCGCCCACACGGTCACGATATGCAAGCGGCGGCGCAGCCCGGGGGCCAGCACAGCCGCCGCGGCAAACAGGCAGGCAATCACAGCCACCACGATCAGGCCGCTGCCCAGCAGGGTGCTCTTTGCGTGCAAAAATGAGTCCAGCATATCAGCGGCCGCCTGGAAAAACCGCCCGCGGCGCGCCTCGTAGTATTCGCCCGCCGGCAGCCCCAGCAGCATTTTTATGCCGTTGACCGCCACGGTGATCAGGTCCTCGCTGGTATCGCCCATACCGCCCTGCTCGGCGTTTTGGGCGATCAGGCCGGCGGTATACCGGCCCCAGGCCGCATATACAGCTATGGGCGCGGCAAAGGCCAGCGCCGCGCGGCCGCAGCGCCCCGCCAGCCCCCGGCGCCAGGGCTGGCCGTCCGGGCCAAACAGCACCAGGTCCACCGCCACGATGCCCGCGGCCGCCAGGCTGAGCACAAAGGTGTTGGGTTTGATGTTGGCGCACAGCGCCAGCACCGGCAAAAGCGCCCAGAACGGCCCGCCCTCGCGCCGCAGGCACAGCCAGAACACCACCGCGCCGCCGAACAGAACGCCGGCCGGGATATCGCCGTAGCTGGTAAAATACACATGGCACACATAGATCGTGCGCACATACACCGTGAGCAGAAAGGGCGTCAGCCAGCAGATGACCGCCGCGGGCACGGCAAGGGCGTAATCCTTCCACTTGACGCCGCCCAACACGGCCGCGAAGCAGGCAAACAGCAGCACGTCGTAGGCCACATAGGTCTTCCACGCGGCAAAGCTGCCGAAAAACTGCATAAAATAGCTCAGCAGCATCAGCCCACAGTTCTGGGTGGCCTGCCAGGGCCAACCGATGCTGCCCTCCGTGTACAGCACGTTCTGGGTGCTGGTCATCTTGGCGGCCGTGCCCCACAGCGAAAACTCGTCGTAATCGTAAAACAGCGGCTGGCGCACCGCAAAATACACCGCAGCGCCGGCCGTCATCAGCCAGAACGCCGCCGCCCCGGGCGTAAACAGCAGCCGTGCCGCCGCCGCACACCGCGCGCCCACCGGCTGGCCGCCTGCCTGGGGCCGCAGCGCATCGGCCAGCGCCCAGGCGCCCAGCGCAAAGCACAGCGCGTACACCGCCCAGCCAGCGGGCCGCAGCGCCCCAGCCATGCCGCCTGCCAGCAGCGCCAGCGAAGCGGCCGACAGCGCGCACAACGGCGCCAGCCCCGCGGGCAGCCGGGCCTTGAGCGTCAGCCAGGCGCAGGCGGCAAACAGCGCCGCCAGCGCGATCACAACATCAAAAAACGCAAACTCCATGCACTAAACTCCGTATTTTCAGGTTCCGGCCGCACCGGTCAGGGCAGATCAGATGGTATACACCGGGCCGATGAAATAATGCTGGAACAGCAGTACCGCCCCCGCCAGCCCGCACAAGCCAAAGCAGCCCAGCGCCACCGAAAGCGGCTTGCGGCTGCTTTGCCGCGGCTCCAGCACATGGCTGAGCAGCGCGGCCAGCAGCACCGCCAGCATCAAAAACACCGGCAACAGGTAGCGAGCCTGCAGCCCGATGATGCGCACCATGCCCACCGGGGTGTAGGTGATATACATGGCGGTGAGCACCCCGGCCGCGTACACCACGGCCAGGCCGCCCAGCCCGGCGGCGGGCAGCGCCCGCAGGCTGGATTTTTCGTGCACCGAAAGCCCGGCCCCCAGCAGCAGCATGCAGGGCGACAGCAGGTTGATCATCTCAATGGGCAGGTCCATCGCGCCGAACACGCCCAGCTGCCCCAGGAAAAACTGGTTTTCGTACAGCGTGCCCAGCATGACTGCGATATACCGCAGGGGGTTTGAAAGAATGAACTTGAGCTGCGGCAGCTGGTCCACGCCGGGCAGCATGCGGCCGATGGTGCCGTAATTGAAGGCAAAGGTGTTGCCGTGCCAGCTGATCATCTGGCTGAGCGCCAGCGCGGGCAGCACACACACCAGGGCGAACTGCCACTTTTTCAGCCGGGCTTTCCACGCCGTGCGGGGCAGCACCAGCGGCAGCGCCAGCCACAGCAGGTTGATCCAGGGCTTGATGCCGTTCATCAACCAGAACACCGCCGCATACGCCGCCAGGCTGCGGCCGGTCAGCTCGTCACGGCAGTAATAGCTGGCGGCAAAGTAATAGCACCCCAGCAGAACGGCGTCGTAGTTCAGCGAACCGGCAAGATACAGGCTCAGCGGCAGCAGCATCACGGCCAGAAACACCGGCTTGTACCGTTTGCAGTTTTTCAGCGCCAGCCAGCACAGCGCCGCGTACACGCACAGGTTGGCCAGCCGCCCGGCGTACAGGCAGCCCAGCGCCTGCAGCCCCAGCAGCCGCGCCGCCGCCATGAACAGCGCCGCGGGCAGATATTGCAGGATGGAACGGATCAGCGGCTCGGTGACCGGGGCCGCCGCCTCGCCGGAAAAATACCGGGCAAAGCCGTCGGCGATGCTGTATACGCGGCCGTCCTCGCCGTACTGCTTGAGGGCGTAACCGTCACTGCTGTACACTTCGTATCCCCGGGACGGTGTATACACGCCGTTGGATGGGGTTACGGGTTCTTCGGCCGGAGAAGCATCCTCCTGCGCGGAATCATCCGTGCGCACGCCGGCCGAGGTATGCCCATTGACCCATGCGCCGGGAAAGCACGCCAGCAGGCGGCTGACGCTTTCGGGGTAGCCGCGGTCCGCGTCAAAGTCAAAGCGGCCCAGGCTCACCGCGTAGGCGCGCAGGTAATGCCCCTGCTCGTCGGGCGCCTGCAAGGGCGGGTCGGCAAAAACAAACAGCGCCCCGCACAGCAGGATGCACAGCGCGGCCCGGGCGTCAAAATCCCGGACAAAGCGGCACGCCAGCGTGGCCAGCGCATACAGCGCCGCTGCAAACGCGCACATCCCGCCGGTAACGGCCAGCGGCAGCACGCCCCGGGCGTCCAGATAATAGAACACGCGCCAGTAGTAGGCCGCGCCCGCGCCCAGCGCGCACACGGCGGCAAGCCCTGCCAGCCAGCGCGCCCAGCCGGGCGCCTTTTTCAGTTTTGCAGCAGCGCGTTGGAACATAAAAACCTCGCAAAATACGCGCTATGCCCGCCGGCATCAGCGCAGGCGGGCAAAGCGGCCGGTTGTTCAAAACGAAACGGCGCGCCGGCCGCCGTTACAGGATATACTGCCCCGGCTTGTAGCTGGCCAGATTGGCGCGCAGGAATTCAATGGTCTCAGCCAGGCCCTGCTCAAAGGTATACTGCGGGGCCCAGCCCGTCAGCTGGCGCAGACGGGTGGAATCGCCCAGCAGGCGGTTCACCTCGCTCTTTTCGGGACGCAGGCGCTCCTCCTCGCACACCACGCGGGCGTTGGGGTTGATCTGGGCGATCAGCTCGTTGGCCAGGTCGCCGATGGAATGCTCCACGCCGGTGGCGATGTTCAGCTCCTGCCCGATGGCGGCGTCGCAGTCGGCAATGGCCATAAAGCCGCGGGCGGTGTCCTTGACATAGTTGAAATCGCGGGTGGGGCTGAGCTTGCCCAGCTTGATCTCGGTCTGGCCGGCCAGCAGTTGGGTGATGATGGTGGGGATGACCGCCCGGCCGCTCTGACGCGGGCCGTAGGTGTTGAACGGCCGCACGATGGACACCGGCAGATCAAAGCTGCGGTAAAAGCTCTCGGCCAGGCGGTCGGCGCCGATCTTGGTGGCCGAATAGGGGCTCTGCCCCTGGAACGGATGCTTTTCGTCAATGGGCACATACTGGGCTGTGCCGTACACCTCGCTGGTGGAGGTGACCATGATGCGCTCGGTGCCCACCTCGCGGGCGGCGTTCAGCACATTCAGCGTGCCCTTGATGTTGGTGTCCACATAGCTGTCGGGGCTGTGGTACGAAAACGGGATGGCGATGAGGGCGGCCAGATGATACACCCGCTGCACCCCGCGCATGGCCGTGCGCACGCCGTTGGGGTCGCGCACATCGCCCATAAAGATCTCGATCTCGTTTTTGATCTCGGGCGGCAGGGTGTCGATCCAGCCGGCCGAGCCGAACGAATTGTACAGGCAGAAGGCCTTGACCTTTTCGCCGGATTTAACCAGTTCCTCGGTGAGATGGCTGCCGATGAAGCCGTCGGCGCCGGTGACCATAACTGTATGAGACATTCTGTTGTTCCTCCAAAACAAGCATCGGCGCAGCCGGCCCGGGGCCGCGGCAGCCGCCGCGCACAGGCGGCCGCGCCCGCAGCGCGTTCGCTGCGCAGGGCAAAGGGCCGCTTCGCGGTTATCATGGTTATTATAATATAAAGGGAACCCGATTTCAACGAAAAAGCAAAAATGCAGGCGGGAACCGCCGCTTTACAGCACCCGCGCGGGCGATTATAATAGAGAGCGTATCCGAGCCGCGCAGCGGCTTGTGTTTTTGCATGCAGCCATGCGGCGTTTTTCCCGGTGTTTCCATACGGGCCGCGGCTGCCAGGAAAGTGGAATCGAGCCGTATGAGTTTTCAAAATTTTTCGTATTTTCTGTTTCTGGCCGTAACGGCGGGGTGCTACCTCAAGGCCCCCAAAAAGGCCCAGACGCCGCTGCTGCTGGCGGCCAGCGTGCTGTTTTACGGCATCAACCTGGCCGCCACCTATACAGCCGCCCCCGGCGCGGCCGCGGCGTTTCGCTGCGCGGTGAGCGCGGTGCTGGTGGCGGGCGTGGTGTGGTATGTGCACCGCACGGCCAACGCCCTGGCCGGGCAGGAGGGCGCGGCCCGCGGCCTGCTGCTGCGCCGGGCGGTGGTGACCCTGCTGGCGGTGCTGGCGGTGTTCAAATACTACAACCTCTCTCCTCTGCCCACGCTGCTGGACGGCACCGTGCTGGCAAAGCTGCCGTTCCCGCTGGGCATCAGCTTTTTTACCTTTACGGCGGTGGGCTATCTGGTGGACGTGGCCCGGGGCGACTGCCCGGCCGAGCCGCGCATCAGCCACACGGCGGTGCTGCTGCTGTTTTTCGGCACGGTGGCCAGCGGCCCCATCTGCCGCGGCGGGCAGCTTTTGCCCCAGCTGGATCAGGAGCACCGCTTTGACGAGGCCCGCACCGTAAACGCTTTGCGGCTGTTTGCGCTGGGGTTGTTCAAGCGGGTGGCCGTGGCCGACGTGCTGGGGCTGGTGGTGAACGTGGTGTTTGCCGACGCGAAGATGTCAAGGTCCTTTATGCGGTAGTTCAAAGCGACCTGT
>CAMFSB010000006.1 GCA_945982465.1 uncultured Faecalibacterium sp.
ACTTTGACCGGCTGTACTACGCGGGCGAGACCGTGCGCTTTGCCTTCAGCTGGGTGCAACCTTACCTGTACCAGCTGGACGAGGACGGCGGGGTGTTTTATTCCTACACGCCCGGCTGGTTCGACAGTGCCAATGTGGACGTGCTTTCCCTCACCTGGAATTATGGCTCCTTTGGCACGGCGGGCACCGTTTCCGCCCAGGGCGGCGCGCTGGAGACCGGCCCGGACGCGGCCGTGCTCACGGCCGGGCCGCTGGGCCACGGCGAACGGGTGACGCTGGAGATCACCTATACCGGCTGGACGGCCCCGCTTTCGGAGGGGATGTCGGCCGACGCCTACGACGGCGAGACCCTGATCGACGACCCCAACGAGGACGCGGCCATGATCGCGGTGATCGTGGTGCTGGTGCTGTGCATTCTGGTGGTGGTGCTGGTGGCCGCGGCTGCCTCCAGCGATGAGTGGAACGGCGGCTTTGGCACGCCGGTGCCCTATGTATATGTCCGCGGCCTGTACTACCCCAAAGGGCCGGACGGCAGGCCTGTGCCCGGCAGCAAGGGCGTTGCCTCGCCGCCCCGGGTCTCGATGGGCGGCGGCAAGACCCACGGCGGCGGCGCAGGCCGCGGCGGCGGGGGCTGTGCGTGCGCGTCCAGCTGCGCGTGCGCCTGCGCCTGTGCCTGCGCGTGTGCCGGCGGCGGCCGCGCCGGGTGCAGCGCCAAAAACCTGTACGGCGCCATCCACCTGCCCGCCGAAGCCGAACCCGATGCTTCGGCCCGGGCCGGGCAGCGCTGAGCTTTTTCTCACAGCAGCGGCGGGGCCGCCCCTTGATTGGGGCGGCCCCGTTTTTGTGTGCCCGGTCAGTCCCCATAGCCAAAGCTGACCATGGGCACCGAGGGGTCCAGCGCTGCAAAGGTGTAGCCCTCGCCGGCCAGCGTCTCCAAAATCTGCGGCAGCGCCTGGGCGGTGTGGCTTTTGGTGTCGTGCAGCAGCACAACCGACCAGCGGTTGGCGTGCACGCCGTCGATCACCCGGCGGGCGATCTCATCGGCGGAGCGCTGGGGCGACACCGCATCCTGCGCGGAGGCGTTCCAGTCGTAATAGCGGTAGCCGCGGCGCAGCACCTCGGCGCACAGCGGCTGGTACAGCCCGGCGTTGTAGGCGTTGATGCTGCCGCCCGGGAAGCGCACCAGCGCGCACTGCACGCCGGTAAGGCCGGCAACCTGGGCCGAAAGCGCGGCCATATCCGCCAGAAAACTGTCCACCGAGGCGTAGATGGTCTTATAGTCGTGGGTACTGCTGTGCAGCCCCAGCGCGTGGCCCGCCCCGGCAATGGCGCACAGCTCCGCTTCGCGCCCGGCAATGCTGCCGCCCGTGACGAACCAGGCGGCCTTGGCGTCGTGCTGGGCCAGTGTTTGCAGGATGCTTACCGTATTGGCGCTGGGGCCGTCGTCAAAGGTAAGGTAGACGGTTTTTTCCGCGGGTTCGACCGTGCGGGGCGGCGTGACGTACAGCTCCGGCCAAAGCTGCTGGTACGCCCCCGCCGGGCATTCGGCCGCCGGGGGGTCGGCGGCGCTTTGCTGCGCCGGCGGGCCGCTTTCCGGCAGTCCGGGCAGGCTGGCCGGGCTGTCGTTTTCGGCCGGCTGCTGCGCCGGCGCGCCGGCGGCCAGCGCGCCGCCCGGCGTATTTTCCGCCTGGCTGCCCAGCGGCCAAAGCCGCAGGCACAGCGCCGCCGCGCACCCCAGCGCCAGCGCCGAAAGCACTGCCGCCGTCCCCGCCAGAACGCACACAGCGCGCAGTGCCGGGGCACTGTTCTGCCGGCCTGTTGGGGCGGCTGACCCGGGCGCAGGCAAAGGGCCGGGGGCTGCGTTTTCCGCCGGCTCTGCGCCTGCCCCGGGCGCGGGGCTGCCGGCCGGGTTCTCATCCGCCCCGGGCGCGGGGCGCTCCCGCTGTGCCGGCGGCGTGCCGGCTGGTGTGTGTCTGTGTTCTGCATGCTCCATCGTGCATTCCTCCCCACAGCACAGTGTATGCGCGCGGGGAGGGCGCTAAACAAAAACCTGCCGCGCCGCCCGTTTGCACGGGCAGGCGCGGCAGGTTCCGATTCCGTCATTTTTGCGGGTACATACGGGTCAGGCTGGCCGCCAGTTCGCTCAGCCGGGCGCGCACGGCGGCGGGGGCCGTTACCTCCACGGCGCTGTCAAAGCCGCACACCCAGCCCAAAAACTGCGGACTGACCGCCACCGGCACCGTGAAGTGGAAGTGCTCGCCGTCCTCCTCGGGCAGCAGGATGATCTCGGTGCCAAAGCGGTCCAGCATAGCGCCGGCCATCCGGTTTTCGCACCGCAGGGTCACATCCTGCACCGGGCCGCCGTACATGTTGAACATGCTCCGCATGTACGCCGAAAGGTTGAACCCGTCGTACAGCGCCCCGCCGCGGCGGGGCGCTTCCAACACGTTTACGCCGCTCATCTTGTCCACGCGGTAATGCCGCATGCCAAACGGCTCCTCGTACTCCTGGTAGGCGATCAGGTAATAGCTGTTGTTCTCCCACGCCAGCGCCCACGGGCTGACCTGATACGGGCGGCCGCCGCGTCGGGCGTGCTTTTTCATATCCAGGCCCCAGTCGCTGTACACAAACTCCACCATCCGCCCCTGGCTGATGGCGGTGTGCAGCGTGTCCACCCCGTAATAGGCGCTCTGGTTATCGCTTTTGGCCCGGCCCAGCACAAACACCTGCCGGTGCAGCAGCTTGCCGTTGTGCTGGCTGGTCAGGCTTTCCAGCTTTTCGATCAGCGCCAGGCTGCGCTTTTGGGTGATGAACCGGCTGGACTGCACGGCATCCACCAGCAGCTTCAGCTCGGGCAGCTCAAACCGGCGGCTGGCCAGGCAGTAGCCACCGCCCGGCCCGCGCTGCAAATCGACGTCATAGCCCATGGCCCGCAGTGCGTCCAGGTCGGTATAGATGCTTTTGCGCTCGCAGGGCACGCCCTGCTTTTCCAGTTCCTGGGTCAGCTGCTGCACGGTCATGCGGTGGTTTTCGTCGGTCTGCTGTTCCAGGATCCGCAGCAGCGCCAGGATCTTGGCTTTTTGCCCCTCTTTGCGCGGCATGGCCTGCGCCTCCTTTCGGCTGTGGGCCGCGCCCGGCCCGTTATTTTTTGTCGAACGCCGCCCGCCGCCGGGTGGAAAGGCGGAACATCTCCTCCAGCCCCTCGCGGTCGCCGCGGATCAGGTCGGCCTTGAGCTGCTGCAGTGCGCCGTCGAACTGGTCGATCTCGGCGATCAGGTTGTCCCGGTTCCACAAAAACAGCTCAGCCCACATTTTATCGTTGATGCGGGCGATGCGGGTCAGGTCACGGAACGAATCGCCCGTATACTCGCTCAGCGAGGTGTTATCGTTGGCACACATCAGGCTCACCGCGATGGCGTGGCACAGCTGGCTCACATAGCCGATCATTTTATCGTGCTCGGCACAGCTGAGCGTGGTGATGTGCTCAAAGCCCAGCGTCTGGGCCAGCTGCCGCACCCATTCGATGGCTTCAGGGGTATTCTTTTCTGTAGGGGTGATGATGAAGTTGGCCGGGGCAAAGTTCACCTCGGCGGCGTGCTGCACGCCGCTGGTCTCGCGGCCGGCCATGGGATGGCTGGCAATGAACTCCACGCCCGGGCCGCACAGCGCCTGGATCGGCTCCACCAGCCCGGTCTTGACGCCCGAAACGTCGGTGAACACGCACCCGGCTTTGAGCAGATGGCCGTAGGTTTGGAACCATTCCAGCAAGGCGGTGGGGTACAGCCCGAAGATGATGTGGTCGGCCCCGGCCACCAGATCCTCAAAGTCATGGGTCTTGCCGGTGCGGATGTAGCCGTTGTCCAGCGCCCACTGCAAATTGGCCTCGCTGCGGTTGATGCCGTCCACATGGTAGCCGGCTTTGGTCAGCTCCAGGGCGTATTTGCCGCCCAGAAGGCCCAGCCCCACGATCAGGTATTTTTTGCTTTTATCCATCGCACTGCACCGCCTTTGCACCCAGCTGCTGCACCTGCTCAAAAAAGGCCGGCCAGCTTTTTTCCACGGCTTCGGCGCCGTCGATGTCGGCGGCAAAGCCGCCCGCCAGCGCCAGCACCGTCAGGCTCATCACCACGCGGTGGTCGTTGTGGCCGTCCAGCGGCTCAGCCGGCGCGTGCAGGCCGGCCGCCCCGGTGCCCTGCACGGTAACGGTATCCTCCGTGCTGGTGATCTGCACGCCGAACCTGCGCAGTTCGGCTTCCATGGCGGCGATGCGGTCGCTTTCCTTAATGCGCAGGCGGCCCGCGTTTTCGATGACCGTTTCGCCCCGGCACAGCGCGCCCAGCACCATCAGAATAGGGCCAAGGTCCGGGCAGTCGGCCAGGTCGATCCGCGTGCCGCGCAGCGGGGCGGCGGGCTTTTCAAAGCGCACCGTGTCGCCGCTGCGGGTAAAGGCGGCGCCGCACCGCTGCACAATGGGCAGGATGGCCGCGTCGCCCTGCAGCGAGCGTTCGGGCAGGCCGGTGATGGTGATGCCGCCGCACGCCGCGCCCAATACGGCGAAAAACGCGGCCTGGCTGTAGTCGCCCTCCACGGTATAGTCGGCGGGCGCATAGCGCTGCCCGCCCGGCACCAGCAGGGTAAATGGGTCCTGCCAGCGGGCCGCAACGCCGAACGCGGCCATGGCGGCCAGTGTGAGCTGCACATAGCTGCGGCTTTCAAAGGGCGGCGTGATGCGGATGACGCTGTCCTTTTCCAGCAAAGGCAGGGCCAGCAGCAGCCCGCTGATGAACTGGCTGGACACATCCCCCGGTACCCGATACTCGCCCGGGCGCACCCGGCCGAACACGCTGACCGTGTTTTCGCCTTTTTCGGTGCGCAGGCCCTGGCGGCGGGCGATGTCCTCATACACCGAAAGCGGGCGCTGCATCAGCCGCCCCTGGCCGGTAAAGGTGACTTTTTGGTCGGTCAGGCTGAACAGCGGCCATAAAAAGCGCAGCGTGCTGCCGCTTTCGCCGCAGTCCACCGGGCGGGTGATGGTGGCAAAGCCGCCGATGCCCTCCACCCGCAGGCGGCCGTCCTGCTCGTAGATGCGGGCGCACAGCTGGCGCATGGCGCCGATGGTGGCCGTGATATCCCGGCTGTATTCCAGATTGCTGATGTGCGAAACGCCGCGGGCCAGTGCCGCGCAGATCACCGCGCGGTGGGCCAGGCTTTTGCTGGGCGGGGCGGCAAGCGTGCCGGCCACCGGCCCGGCTGTGAGATGGATGCGCATGGGCAGAGCCTCCTTTCCGGCACAGGGGCAAAATTACAGATCGCGGCCGATGGCCCAGGCCACCTGCTTGCACTTGGCCACGGCCTGGGCAAAGGCGTCGGGCGTCAGGCACTGGGCGCCGTCGCTCCAGGCGTGGCGCGGGTCGTAGTGCACTTCCACCTCCAGGCCGTCGGCGCCGGCGGCAATGGCGGCCAGCATCATCGGCTCCACCAGGTTGGACTTGCCGGTGGCGTGGCTGGGGTCCACCACCACGGGCAGATGGGTGCGCTCGTGGATGATGGGAATGGCCGACAGATCCAGCGTGTTGCGGGTGTACTTTTCAAAAGTGCGGATGCCGCGCTCGCACAAAATGACGTTTTCGTTGCCGCCGGCCATGATATATTCGGCCGACATGATCCACTCCTCGATGGTGTTGCACAGCCCGCGCTTGAGCAGCACCGGCTTGTGCATTTTGCCCACCGCCTTGAGCAGCTGGAAGTTCTGCATGTTGCGCGCGCCGATCTGCACCACGTCCACATATTCCTCAAATTCGGGGATGCGGTCCTCGCTCATCAGCTCGGACACGATGGGCAGGCCGGTGATCTCGCGTGCCTTGACCATATCCAGAATGCCCTGGGTCTCCAGCCCCTGGAACGCATAAGGCGAGGTGCGGGGCTTGTACGCGCCGCCGCGGAACAGCGTGCCGCCGCCCGCCTTGACCCCCTGGGCGATGCGCACAGCCTGCTCCTCGCTTTCGATGGAGCAGGGGCCGCCCATCACGGCGATCTTTTCGCGGCCGCCGATCTTTACGCCGCCGCAGTCCACCACGGAATCCTCCGGGTGGAACAGCCGGTTGGCCCGCTTGTACGGGGCCGACACGCGGGTGACGTTGTCCACCCAGGGGTTGGAAAGCACGTCCCGCTCGTCGATCTTGGTGGTGTCGCCCACCAGGCCGAACACGTTGTAATCGGTGCCCTGGATCAGCGTGACCGACAGGCCCTGTTTTTCAAACCGGTCGATGATCTTATCCAGCTCTTCCTGGGGGGTTCCTTTTTTGGTTGAAATGATCATATGCAGTCTCTCCCTCTTTCTATCCGCGCTGCGGAGCAAAGCACACCGTCCGCAGCGTCTGGTCTGTTTTCTGCGCGGCCGCGCCGCGCTTACATGGTCATGCGGGGGCCGCTGCGTTCGTCCAGCCGGATCAGCTGGGCCAGATACGCGCAGGCGTGCACATAGCCCGCCGGCCCCTCGCCGATAAAATGCCCCTGACAGCCCAGCGCCACAAAGTCGTTTTTGCGAAACGGCTCTTTTTCGCGCAGGTCCTCGGGCACCACTTCCACAGCGGGCACCCCGGCCAGCCGCAGCGCGTCCAGCAGGGCCACGCTGGTCTGGGCATAGCCGCCCGCGTTGATAACGATGCCGTCCACCCGGCCGGCGGCGTTCTGGATCTCGTCGATCAAATCGCCCTCGTGGTTGGACTGGAAGCAGTCGACCTGAATGCCCATCTGCTCACAGCAGCTGGCGATGTATTCCAGCAGGCCCTCAAAATCCATGCAGCCGGGCACGCCCGGCTCCTCGTAGGTGTACAGGTTCATGTTAGGCCCGTTCAGGATCAAAAATTTCATGGATGCCCTCCGCGGCGGCGTCCACGGCCGCCTCCAGTGTAGTTAGGTTGGCCACAGTCACATCGGCGGCCGCCTGATACAGCGGCCGGCGCTCGGCTTCCATGGCGCGCAGCGCCTCAGCGCTTTTGGACAGCGGGCGGTAGCCGCCCACGGCCAGCTGCTCCACCGGCCGGTCGATGAACACCACCACGCCGTTCTGCCGCAGCAGCCGCACATTGCCCGGCGTTTTGACCACGCCGCCCCCGCAGGCGAGGATCTGCCGGTTTTCTTTGGCGAATTTTGCCACGGCCGCAGTCTCCAGGCGGCGGAACTCCGCCTCGCCGCCCTGGGCAAAAATATCCGGGATGCGCCGGCCGCTCATGCGCTCGATCTCCTCGTCCAGATCCACCAGCGTTTTGCCGGTGCGCCGGGCCAGCGCGCGCCCGATGCTGCTTTTGCCGCTGCTGGGCATGCCGATCAGCGCCACGTTGGACAGCTGCTCGGTGAGCTGGCTGTGCACGCGGGCGATCTCGGCATTGCAGTCGGCAAAGGGCCGGTCCAGAAAGTGCTCGGCGGCGTACACCGCCTGGGCTACCAGCATTTCAAAGCCGTTGCAGGCGGTAACGCCCCGTTCCTCGGCGCGCAGCAGCAGCTCGGTGCGGAAGGGATTGTAAATGGCGTCCAGCACTGCTTCCAGATGCTGCATGCGGGAAATATCCAGGTTGCACACGCCCACCTCCGGGTACATGCCGGCAGGCGAAGTGTTGATGACCACCTGGGCGTCCACCCCGGCCGCTTCGTCGTAGCTGATCTGGCCCTGCGCCCGGTTTGGGCGGCGGCTGACCGTGATCACGGCCGCCGCGCCCCGGTCGCGGGCCACGGCGCGGGTGGTGTGGTGGGTGCCGCCGGTGCCCAGGATCAGCACGGTTTTGCCCCGCAGCTCCACGCCGTGCCGGTCCAGCAGGTAGCAAAAGCCGGCGTAGTCGGTGTTATAGCCGTACAGCCTGCCGCCCCGGTTGACGATGGTGTTTACCGCGTGGATGGCACGGGCCATGTCGTCGATCTCGTCGCAATAGGGCATCACCAGCTGCTTATAGGGGATGGTGACATTGATGGCCCTGAACGCCCGCGCGCGCATAAAGGCGTGGGCCTGCTCCTCCGTGGGCAGCGGGCACAGGTCGTAGGTATAATCGCACAAAAGCTCGTGGATGATTTTGGAATAGGAGTGGCCCAGCCGCCCGCCGATCAGTCCGTACTGCATCAGAGCGCACCTCCGTCGGCTTGGGGCGCGGCCAGCGCCGCTGCGGTGACGGCGCTGTCAAAGGGGCCGGAGCCGGTCATCCAGCCTTCGCCGTAGCGGGCCGTGAGCAGGTCGGCCAGCGCCAGCGCCGCCGCGCAGGTCTGCACGATGGCGGCCCGGGGCACCACGCAGGGGTCATGCCGGCCCTTGATGGCGATGACGGCGTTCTGCCGGGCGGGGTAATCCACCGTGTCCTGCTGCTTGTAAATGCTGGGCGTGGGCTTGACCGCCGTGCGGAACACCACCGGCATGCCGTTGGTGATGCCGCCGTTCACACCTGCATTGCGGTTGGATGCCGTGTAAACGCGGCCGCTGGCCCCGTCCACCCGGAACGGGTCGTTGGCCGTCGAGCCGCGCAGGTCGGCAAAGCCGAAGCCCGCGCCGAACTCGATGCCCTTGACGGCGGGGATCGAAAAGGCCATGTGCGCCAAAACGCTTTCCACGCTGTCGAACCAAGGCTCGCCCACACCGGCGG
The DNA here is from genome assembly GCA_945982465.1 of uncultured Faecalibacterium sp. Classification (GTDB taxonomy): domain Bacteria; phylum Bacillota; class Clostridia; order Oscillospirales; family Ruminococcaceae; genus Faecalibacterium. The sequence goes on from CAMFSB010000006.1 coordinate 8,628, forward strand.
GCAGGCCCACAACGGCGGTCTCCAGCACGCCGCCCACACTGTCGCCCTCGGCGCCCGCCGCGCGGATGGCGGCTTTCATCGGCTCCTCGGCGGCTTCGTCCAGCAGCGCAAAGCCGGTGCGGCGTTCCAGCGCGTCCAGCTGGGCTTCCAGTGCGCAGGCGGCTTCCAGCGCACTGGAAGCCGGGGTCAGCCCGGCGGCAAAGGGCGTATCGGCCAGGCCCGCGCACCGGTAGATGTGCGTGCCGATGCGCACGCCCCGCGCGCGCAAAAGCGGCAGCACCACCGCGCCCGCCGCCACAAACGCCGCGGTGACGCGGGCAGAAAAATGCCCGCCGCCCCGCGCGTCCTGAAAGCCGCGGTACTTGGCCCAGGCCGTGTAGTCCGCGTGGCCGGGGCGCAGCAGATCGGCGGTTTTGGCGTAATCGCCGCTGCGGGTGTTCTGGTTTTCGATGAGCAGGGTGACCGGCGTGCCGGTGGTATGGCCGTCCACCACGCCGGACAGGATGCGCACCGCGTCTGCCTCCACCCGCGCGGTGGAAAGGCCGTCGCCCCGGGCGCGGCGTTTGTCCATGCAGGCGGCGAGGAAGGCTTCGTCCACCGGGCAGCCGGCGGCCAAGCCGTCCAGCACGGCGCCCACGGCCGCGCCGTGGCTTTCGCCGAACAGGGTCAGGCTGATATTATTGCCAAATGTATTTTTCATTTTGAGCTATACTTTCTGTAAATTATTGTAAAGGCGCCCAGCCGCACCGGAGCGGGGCGGCCGGGCCGGAAGCCGGCTTTCCGCGCCGGGCACCGGGCAGGGGCCTTTGCGCCGCCCGGCAGGGCGGTTCCGGCGTTTTGGCGGCAAAGCGGCTTATTCCATCCCCACCAGCGCGCGCAGCTGCTCGGCGGGGATGGTGTCGGCGCGCCAGCAGCCCAGCCCCGGCACCCGGATCACGGTGACCTGCCCGCTCTGGGCCTTTTTGTCGTGCAGCATTTCGGCCAGGGCCTTTTTCTTATCGTAGCCGCAGCGGATGGGCAGGCCAACGCGCCGGTACACCGCCCGCACCCGCTTTTGCAGCGCCTTGGATTCGATCATGGGCAGCATGCCCAGCGCCACGCATTCGCCGTGGTACAGGCCGTTGGTGCGCCGGCCCTTGACGCCCTTGACCGCCTCGATGCCGTGGCCCAGCGTGTGGCCGAAGTTCAGCGCCCGGCGTGCGCCGTGCTCGGTCTCGTCCTGCTCCACGATGGTCTTTTTTACCAGCAGGCTGCGGTAGATGATGGTCTCGATGTCCGCTTCCACATCGCCGTGCTCAAACAGGCTGAACAGCTCCGGGTCGCAGATCAGGCCGGTCTTGATGGCCTCGGCCAGGCCGTTCACATAGTGGCGGCGGGGCAGCGTGGCCAGGGTGTCAAAGTCCGCCACCACCACCTTCGGCTGCCAGAACGCCCCCACGGTGTTTTTGGTATCGCCCAGATCCACGGCCGTTTTGCCGCCGATGGACGAATCGACCATCGAAAGGGTGGTGGTGGGGCAGTTGATAAAATCAATGCCGCGCATGTACACCGCGGCGGCAAAGCCGGCCAGGTCGCCCACCACGCCGCCGCCCACGGCCACCACCAGGTCGCCCCGGCCCATGCCGAAGTCCAGCATCTGGCGCAGCACGGCTTCCAGCGTTTTCAGGCTTTTGCTGCCTTCGCCCTGGGGCACGGTGATGACGCGCGCTTCGCGGCACTGGTCGGCCACGCAGCGGGCGTAGGCTTCGGGCACGCCGCTGTCGGTAACAACGGCCACCCTGCGGCCCAGGTTCGCAAACTGGTAGAGGTTTTGCAGCGCCCCTCGCTTCAGGATGATGTCATAGCTGCGTTTGCCGAGGTTCATTGTCAGTTTCATGGGAGAACGCTTCCTTTCCTGTGTGCCGGTGCGCGCGGCGGCCGGTGTTGTGCGGCATATTATTTGGTGTAGACGCCCAGCACCCGCACCGTGCGGCAGACCCTGCGCAGCTGGTCCAGCAGCTGCTCGGCGCTTTCGGCGTGGGGGCTGCCCACCAGCTCGACATAAAAGTAATATTCAAAGGGCACGTGGGGCATGGGGCGGCTTTTGATGCATTCCATGTTAAAACCCGACATGCCGATCTTCTGGATGACCCCGGCCAGCTTGCCGGGCTTGTTATCCACCGTGAACAGCAGGCTGAACCGGTTGCCCTCGGCGGGCAGCGTTTTACTGACCACGATAAAGCGGGTGGTGTTGTCGCCGTCGGTGTTGATGCCCGGCACCAGAACCGTCAGGCCGTACAGGGCGGCAGTCTCCTCGCTGGCAATGGCCGCCTTGGTTTTATCGCCGCTTTCGGCCACGAACCGGGCGGCCATGGCGGTGTTGTCCATGGGGCGGGCGGGCAGCGAGAACGAGCGCAGGAACTTTTCGCTCTGGGAGATGGCCTGCTGGTGGCTGTACACCTCGCGGATGTCCGAAAGCTGCGCCCCCGGCAGACCCAAAAGGTTCTGCACCACCGGCAGGTCATACACGTTTACCACCGACAGGCTGTGCCCGTAGCACAGGTCCAGCACGTCGCTCACATCGCCGGCGTGGCTGTTTTCAAAGGGCAGCACGCCATAGGCGGCTTCGTCCCGTTCGACGGCGTTGAATACCTCGGCCCAGGTGGGGTAGGCCACCGCCTTTGCGTGGGGGAACAGCCGGGTGAGCGCGATATGCGAAAACGCCCCCTCCACGCCCTGATAAGCCACCCGGTCACGCCCCATGCGGAACGCCTCGTACTGCTTGGCCAGGTTCATCTGGTATTGCAGCAGGTCGGCGTAATAGGGGCGCAGGGCCGGGTCCTGGATGCGGGCGGTATTTTTTGCCAGCACCGCGGCTTCGCGGGCCGCGTCGTAAATGGGCAGGCCCTGGGCCGCCTTATACTCTGCCACCTGGCACACAGCGTTCATGCGCTGTTCGAACAGCGCGGCCATCTGGCTGTCGACAGAATCAATGACCGCGCGGGCGTTTTCCAACTGGTTCATGCAAGTCCCTCCCTGCGATTTTCAGAACCGATACAGGGCAAGTATACCATAACCCGGACGCCGGCACAACGAAAAGTGCCAAATAACCGCGTCGGGGCGGCAGAGCAAAGCCGTGCGGCGCACAGGCGGCGGGGCCAGCGGGCAGGGCCGCACGGGGCGTTCCACCGCCCCTCAAAGCGCCTTGGCCCGGCGGCGGGCCTACTTTTTCAGCACAAAGCAGGGCAGCGGGGCAGTGTCGGCCCAGTTGGCAAAATCGCACACCAGCACTGTATACTGCGCCAGCGGTAGCGCGCGCAGCCAGGCCAGCACCGCCTGCTTTTCGCCGCTGCCGATGGTTTTGCCGCTGTACAGCACCGCGCTGAGCACGCCGCCCGGCCGCAGGGCCGCCAGCGCCGCATCCAGCGCGGGCAGGCTGCTTTCGGCCGTGGAATACACGGTGTGCTGCGCCCCCGGCAGCCAGCCAAAATTGAACAGCACCGCGTCCGCGCTGCCCGGGGCTGCATAGCGCAGCAAATCGGCATGGCTGGCGCACACCGTGCGCAGCTGCGGTTCGGCAAAGCCGGCGGCGTCCAGCCGCGCCCGGGTGGCCGCCACGGCGCGGGGCTGTACATCCATTGCCAGCACCTGCCAGCCCGGCACGCCCTTTTGCGCGCACAGCCGGCACAAAAATTCCGTATCGCCGCCGTTGCCGCAGGTGGCGTCCACACACAGCGCCGGGGCAGCCAGCCGCCCGGCCACAAATTCGTGGCTGAGCTGCACGGCCGAATAATCCGGCGCGCGGCGGCGCACCAGCCGCCACCCCGGGCGGTTTTGCGCTGCCGGGGCGCACGCACCGGGCTGCGGCACGGCTTCGGGCACAAAGCCCTGCTTTTGCCAGAACGCCAGTTCCGCTTCGTTGTGCGGCCAGGGGGCGGTGTGCACGCGCAGCGCCTTGGGATCATACGCCCCGGTGCGGCGCAGCGCCTCCTTGAGCAGATAGGTACCGTAGCCCCGCCGCCGCCAGGCGGGGGCCACCTCGAGCAAGGTGATCTGCGCCCCCTGCGCCGTGGGCAGCAGGCGGCATTGGCCGATGATCTGCCCTTCCTTTTGCAGCAGCAGCGCGCCGTCTTTTTCAAAAATCTGCATGCGGGTTCTCCATTTTTTGCAAAAAGTGTAGTATACTAGAAATGATAGCGGCCCGCGGCAACGCCGTCAAGCGCCGCGCGGGCTGTTTGCCGACAGGTTTTCACAGTTTCTTCACCCGCCAATAAAGCGCTTTTCACAATTCCGCTTTACAATGTGGGCAATGGGCCGAAAGCCGCCGTACCGGCGCGGTTTTTGGCCACACAAGGCACCCCACCGAGAAAGGATCGATGGTTCATGGAAAACGAAAACAAGTGGGAATATGACTATTCCAGCCTATACAGCCAGAACAACACCGGCAGCACCGGCTACGTGAACGTTGGCTCCAGCGGCACCAACGCCGCCAACCAATACAACGACCTGGGCGGCGCGCAGCAGGCCCAGCCCGGCGCACAGCAGGCCCAGCCCAGCGCGCAGCAGACCCAGCCCGGCGCGGCGGCCGGGGCGCAGCAGGGCAACGGCAGCTGGTCCTCCGGCGGCCCGTCTTACTCTGGCGCCGCTGCCGGCTACAACGGCCCGTACTACGCTGCGGGCGGGGCCAGCGTGCCGCCGCAGCCGCGCTACGGCGCCGCCCAGCCCCAAAAGCCCCCTAAAAAGCACAGCGGCGCGGCCAAAACCGCGCTGACGCTGGTGCTGGCGGCGGCCGTTGGCTTTGCCGGCGGCTGGGCCGGCGCGGCGGTGAACAACGCCGGCGGCAGCCGCGTGATCGTGCAGTCGGTGCAGCGCGACACCTCGGGCGCGGCGGGCACCACCACCTCCACCGGCGGCAGCGACCTGTCGCTGACCGAGGTATCGGCCCTGGTAAGCCCCAGCGTGGTGGTGATCACCACTGAGGAAATGGTGTCCAGCGGCAGCTGGTTCGGCCTGGGCCAGGTGCAAAGCGGCGCGGGCAGCGGCGTTGTGATGAGCGCCGACGGCTATATCCTGACCTGCGCGCACGTGGTGGAAGGCGCTTCCAACATTATTGTGACCATTGACGGCGTGGACTACACCGCCGTGCTGATCGGCTCGGACAGCGAAAGCGATATCGCGGTGGTCAAGATCAGCGCCGATGACCTGACCCCTGCCGTAATGGGCAACAGCGACGCGCTGGCCGTGGGCGAGGAAGTGCTCGCCGTGGGCAACCCGCTGGGCGAGCTGGGCGGCACCGTGACCAACGGCATTATCAGCGCGCTGAACCGGGATGTGGTGGTGGAAAACATCTCCATGACCCTGATCCAGACCAACGCCAGCGTCAGCCCGGGCAACTCGGGCGGCGGGCTGTTCAACATGGCCGGCGAGCTGATCGGTATTGTCAACGCCAAATCGGCCGATGAGGACGCCGAGGGCCTGGGCTTTGCCATCCCGGTGAACACCGCCTTGTCCATCGCCCAGCAGCTGATCGAGACCGGGTATGTCTCGGGCCGGCCGGCCATGGGCGTGACGGTGCTGGAGATCACCGATGCGCAGACCGCCGCCCGTTACGGCGTCAACGCCTACGGCGTGTATATCGCCGATGTGACCGCCGGCTCGGGCGCGGATAAGGCCGGCCTGAAGGTGGGCGACCGCATCATCAGCATCAACGGCAATGAAGTGAGCCAGAACGCCGATCTGACCAACGTGATCTCGGACTGCGAAGTGGGCGATGTGGTCACCCTGACCATTGCCCGCGACGGCCAGATCCTGACCGTGGATGTAACGCTGGGCGACCGCAACGCGGCCGCGGCCCAGAACAACAGCGCCGCCCCGTCCGAGCAGGCCCCCTCCTCCGGCGAGGCCCGCCAGCCCGGCGGCGGCCGCTGACCCGATCTTCCCTGCCTGTGCGCGGCTTTGCGGGCGCGCGGCGCGCCGCCCCGCTGCGCAGGCAGCCCCCGGGCCGGCTGCGGCCCCTTGCCGATACGGCCCCGAACGATATGGGTCCTTTCTGATACGGCTCATCCATAAAAGCCCCCGGTACAGCCTGCTGCCTTGCGGCAGGGCTGTACCGGGGGCTTTTTGTTCGTTTTATGGCCGGGGTGCGGGAGCAGCGCGGCCCGCTTGCAGCTCCGGGGCAGCCGTTCCGCTTTTTGCGGCCAGCGGCCGTTTGGCCGGGGCCTTACGCCTGGTACACGGTGCGGCCGCCCACCAGCGTGCGGCGTACAGCCCAGTTTGCGTCCAGCACCACCAGATCGGCGTCCTTGCCGGGGGCGATGCTGCCCTTGCGATCGTACACGCCGATCAGGCGGGCGGGGTTTTCGGTGAGCAGCGGCAGCACGTCGGCCGCGCCGTGGCCGGTAAAGGCCATCAGGTTGCGCAGGGCGGTGTCCTGCGAAAGGGTGCTGCCCGCCCGCACGCCGCTGGACGCCAGCTTGGCGTCGCCGTCCACCACCACCACGTCGTTCACGCCCAGCTTGTAATGGCCGTCGGGCAGGCCGGCGGCCTGGATGCTGTCGGTGATGGCCACCACTTTATCCCAGCCCTTGCACTTGAGCAGCAGCCGCACCGAAGCGGGGTGCAGATGCCGTCCGTCGCAGATGGCCTCGCAGTACACGTCGCTTTCCAGCACGGCGCCCATGATGGCCGGCTCGTGCTGGTGGAACAGCCGCATGGCGTTAAAGGTATGGGTGGCGGCCGCCGCCCCGGCCTGCACGGCCTGCATGGCGGTGGCGTAATCCGCGCCGGAATGGCCGATGGCCACGGTCACTTCACCGGCGATCTGGGCGATCATTTCGGGTACGCCCTCCACCTCGGGCGAGACGGTGATGTACCGGATGGCGCCCTCCGCCGCCTGCTGATAGCGGCGGAACAGCGCCGCGTCGCCCTTGCGCAGCAGATACTCGGGCATGGCGCCCTTGTACTCCGGCGCGAGGAACGGCCCCTCCAGATGGACGCCCAAAAGCTGCGCCCCGCAGCCGGGCCGGGCCATCGCCTGCTTTGCCTGCTCGATGCACCACAGCGTCTGCTGCTCGGTATCGGTCAGCACGCTGCACAGCCAGCCCGTGGTGCCGTGGCGGGCAAAAAACGCGCCGATCTCGTCAAGCTGGGCGGCGGTGGCGGCGTTTACGTCGATGCCGCTGCCGCCGTGGGTGTGCACGTCAATAAAGCCCGGGGTCAGCGCCTGGCCCTGCAGGTCCAGCACCTCCGCATCTGCCGGGGCGGGCAGCGCCGCGCCCACGGCTTCGATCACGCCGCCGCGCACCAGCACATCGGCAGGCGCAAAGGCATGGCCCTGATAGACCAGGCCGTTTTTCAAAAGTAACGCGCTCATGGGGCCGCCTCCTCAGTACGGCTGCTTGGCCGCAACGTCGTTGACCAGGATCTGCACATCGGGGTGGCCCTGGGCCAGCGTGGCCGGGAACGCGGCCGTCGGCTCGCCGTAGCCGGCGCGGCGCACCACGGCGCGGTGCCAGTCACGGAACACGCCCAGGCGGATCTTACGCGCGCCCAGAATCTGCTTCATGCCGATGGTGACGCAGCGCCTGGGCATCATTTCCAGCGCGCCGCCCAAATCGCCCACCGAGTTGGTAGCCCGGGTCTCGGGCAGGATGTCCAGCACGCGGGTGGGCAGGGCCGCGAATTCCTCGCACGACAGCTCGGGCTGCGGCTCGTTAAAGGCCAGATGGCCCGTGATGCCGATGCCGCCGAACGCGATGTCGATGCCGCCCAGCTGCTCGATCAGCCGGTCGCCGCGGGCGGGGTCGGCCGGGTCGGGGAATACGCGCTGGCTTTCGGGCATGACCAGTTCCGGGTCAATCTGGCTGTAGACCACCCGGTCCATAAAGCCGCGGAAGGAAAGCCGGTCGTTTTTATCGATGTAGGTATCGTCGTCGTTCAGGTACTCGTCCATGTTAAAGAACCACACGTTCTTCAGGCTGATGCGCTCGGCGTTGACCCGCTGCACAAAGAACGGATAGTGGCCCACCGGCCCCACCGGGCAGATGAACGCCGTAGTGCGGCCCGCCGCGTTGTTTTCCAGGATGCAGTCGGCCATCATGTCGGCCATGGCGCGGAACACCTGCTCCGAGCTTTCCATTTTTACAATGCCCAGCTTGGCGCCCTCGCCCAACTTTTCTTCCGGGATCTGGTAATAGCTTTTGTTCATAAGGGGATTCTCCTTTCTGTTCAGCGGAATAAATGCTCCAGGCCCAGACTTCGGATCCGGGCCACGATCTCCTTGGTATGGCTGCACCCGAACTTTTCGCGGATGCTGCGGATCTGCCCTTTCACGGTGTCCTTTTCCACCATGCGCACCTCGCTGATCTGGCGGGGGTTCAGCCCCTGCAGCAGATAGCGCACCAGTTCCCGTTCGGTGGGGGTCAGCAGCGAAAGCGTGTGGATAAAGTACAGCAGACTCTCCTCATTATTGCGCAGACGGGAATATTCCTGCAGCATAACGGCCAGGG
>CAMFSB010000007.1 GCA_945982465.1 uncultured Faecalibacterium sp.
CCTGTACGCCGGGGCGGCCCGGCTGCTGGCCGCCGACTGGCAGGCCGCCCTGCGCAGCGCCGAAGCGGACAAAAAGCCCGACGCGGCCCGCGCCAAGGCAAACGACCAGTTCGCCGAGCCGGCCGACCGGCTGGCCGCTGCCCAGCAGGAAATGCAGACGGTGCAGCGGCTGGCCCGCACCGGCGACTGGGCGGGCCTGGATGCGTTTTTGGCACCCTGGCGGGAACAGCTCCGCCCGCTGCCCGGCCTGAAAGGCATGAAAAAGCGGCTGGCCGGCGACCGTCGCGGCGCTGTGCGTGCCCAGAACAACGAGGCGGCCGACTGCTTTGAACGGCTGCTCAAACTGGTGCCGTGCAGCGAAGCGGAGTCCGAGGCCGACCGGGCCGCCGCTCTGCCGCTGCTGACGGCACTGTTTGCGGCGGTAAAGGACTTTGACGGCCGGTACTATCAGCGCAAGCTGGAGCGCAAGGTGCTGGAGTTCAGCGATTTTGCGCATCTGGCGCTGCGGCTGCTGCGCGCGCCGGACGGCCGCCGCACGCCGCTGTGCCAGACCATCAGCGCCGGGTTCGACGCGGTGATGGTGGATGAATACCAGGACACCAACGCCCTGCAGGACGCGCTGTACGCCTGCCTTGCTTCGCCCGCGGGCGACAATCTGTTTTTTGTGGGCGACTTAAAGCAGAGCATTTACCGCTTCCGCCAGGCCGAGCCGGGGATCTTCAAGGCAAAGCTGGCTGCGTTTGCGCCGCTGGAGCCGGCCAATACGCCCCGGCCCTGCCCCGCGCCGGGCTGCGCGGGCCAAAGCGCCCAGCTGGCGCTGGATGCCAACTTCCGCAGTGCGCCGGCGGTGGTGGACGGGATCAACTTTATTTTTGAAAACCTGATGACCCCCGCCCTGGGCGACACCGCCTACGGCGGCGGCCAGCGGCTGGTGTGCGGCGCGGCGGACGGCTACGCCGGCCGGGTGGAGGCCTATGTGCTGCGCACCGAAGGCGCCCCCGGCGACGCGCGCTTTGTGGCCCGGCGCATCGACGAGCTGGTGCGGGCGGGCACGCCCATCCGCGCGGCGGGGGGCGGCGTGCGCCCGCTGCAATACGAGGACTGCTGCATCCTGCTTTCCACACGCACCAACTTCGCGGCGTACAGCGACGCGCTGGCCGAACGGGGCATCCCGGTGTATGCCGATTCGGCCGAGGACCTGCTGTGCGCACCCCATATCCGGCCGCTGGTGGCGCTGCTGCGCGTGATCGACAACCCCGCCCAGGATATCTACCTTGCCGCGGCCATGCTGGGGCCGATGTTCGGCTTTACCGATGACGATCTGGTACGGCTGCGGGCCGCCCAGGGCCGCATTAGCCTGTACGGAGCGGTGATTCGGGCGGCAGAGCAGGCCGGCCGGGCGGACGCCGCTGCCGACCCGGAAACACTGGCCTTTGACCAAAAGGTGCGCACGTTTTACCGGCGGCTCACCGCCCTGCGCGAAGCCTCGCGCACCATCCCGATGGAGCAGCTTTTGGAGGAGATCTTTGCCGAGACCGGCTACCTGGCCGCGCTGGGCGCCATGGAAAACGGCGCGCGCCGCCGCGACGACGCCCGGCGGTTCGCCGCGTTCTGCTGCGCCAACGGCTCCGCCGGCGTGGCGGGGCTGATCCGTGCCATCGACGCCACCGAGGCGGCGGGAGGCTGGGTGGAAGCCGCCCCCGGCCGGGGCCGGGCCGGCTGCGTTACGCTGATGACCATCCACCGTTCCAAGGGGCTGCAGTTCCCGGCGGTGTTTGTGGCGGACACGGCCCACCGTTTTAACACCGACGATTTCCGCCGGCCGCTGCTGCTGCACCGGGAATACGGCGTGGGCCTGCTGCTGCGCGCGGGCGAAAACGGCGGCACTTACCCCACGGCGGCCTATACGGCCATCCGGCAGGCGCAGAACGCCGAGCTGCTCAGCGAGCAGATGCGTCTTTTGTATGTGGCGCTGACCCGCACGCAGGACCTTTTGGTGGTGACGGCCCCCTTCAAAAAGCCGGAGGAGGCGGCCGCCCGCACGGCGGTATGCCTGGACGCCGACGCGGCCGATACGCTGCACGCCGGGGCGCACTGCTTTGCCGACTGGCTGCTTTCGGCGCTGCTGCGCCACCCGCAGGCCCATGCGCTGCGCCAGGCGGCCGGGCTGCCGCTGCGCTGGGCCGAGACTGGCAGCGTGATGACCATCGAACTGGCGGAGGAGCCGGGTCCGGCTGCGCCTGATACGCAGCAGCTGGCCGCCGCCCCTGCGGCCGACCCGGCCCTGGTGCGGCTGCTGGCCGAGGGCTTTGCCTGGCAGTATCCGGACGCAGCCCTGGCGCAGGTGCCCGCCAAGGTCAGCGTGACCAGTGTGGCGCACCGCAGCGACGAGATCGTGCTGGAGCGCCCCGGCTTTATGAGTGCCGGCGGCCTGACCGCCGCCGAGATGGGCACCGCCCTGCACGCCTTTTTGGAGCATGCTGATTTCGCGCCCTTTGCCGCCGCGCGCGCACAGGGCAGCGCGGCGCTGCGCGCCGCCGTGCAGGAGGAAAGCGCGCGGCAGACCGCGCTGCAGCTGGCGGCGCCCGAGCTGGCCGCAAGGCTGGACACCGAAAAGCTGGTCCGCTTTTTTGAAAGCGAGGCCTTTGCCCGCATCTGCGCCGCCCAGAGCGTGCTGCGGGAGGTGGCGTTCATCACGGCGCTGCCCGCGGGGGCGGTGCTGGCCGCGCAGGGCGGCCCGGCGCAGCAGAATGCCCCAAACGCGCAGGTACTGGTGCAGGGCATCGCGGACCTGGTGCTGGTGTACCCGGACCATCTGGAGCTGCTGGATTACAAGACCGACCGCGGCAAGACCGCGCCCCAACTGGTGCAGGAGTACCGCGCCCAGCTGAACCTGTACGCCCTTGCCATCGAAAAGCGGTTCGCGCCCAAAAAGATCACCTATAAGGGCATCTACTCGCTGACGCTGGGGCAGCTGATCGAAGCGTAAGCAGCCGGCGCGCCGAGCCGGGCGCTGCGGGCAGAAGCCCGGGTGGGCCCCGATGCGCGGCTCGCGGCGGCAGGCCGAGAAACTCCCCCTTGACAGCGGCCCCGGCCTGTGGTAAGATATCCCGGTAAAGAAAGCAGCAATCGGCTGAAATGCCGCGCTCGCCTTGCGGGTCACAGGCCCCGGGCTATATGGAAAAGCACGTTCGCGGAATGTGCGGTTTCTGTGTGTCAATGCGCGGCAGCCCTTTGCAGGGCGGCCGCGTTTCTGTTTTGCAAAATACAACAGCATCGTTACTGGAGGTGTGTTCGAATCGCTACCACTGGAAAAAACAAGGAACTGGAGATCAACGGCGCGATCCGCGACCGTGAGGTCCGTCTGATCGGCGCAGACGGCACCCAGATGGGCGTTGTAAGCCTGCGCACAGCGATGGAGGCCGCTGAGGCCGCCAACCTTGATCTGGTAAAAATCGCCCCGCAGGCGACCCCGCCTGTGTGCAAGATCCTCGACTACGGCAAATACCGTTTTGAGCAGCAGAAGAGGGACAAGGAAAACAAGAAAAACCAGAAAGTGGTTGAGATCAAGGAAGTCCGCCTGTCGCTGAACATCGACACCAACGACTTCAACCCCAAGGCCAATCAGGCCGCCAAATTCCTGGCGGCAGGGCACAAGGTAAAGGTCTCGATCCGTTTCCGTGGCCGCGAAATGGCGCACTCCGCCCTGGGTGCCGAGGTGATGAAGCGGTTTGCCGCTGCTCTGCCGCAGGCAAACATGGACAAAAACCCGATCCTGGAGGGCCGTACCATGACGATGCTGCTCATCCCCAGCCCCAACAAGTAAATCTTAGGAGGAAACTAAAATGGCAAAGCTCAAGCTGAAAACTCATTCCGGCGCGAAAAAGCGCTTCAAGCTGACCAAGAACGGCAAGGTCAAGCGCGGCCATGCGTTCCGCAGCCACATTCTGACCAAAAAGACCACCAAGACCACCCGCGGCTATCGTCAGCCCTGCTACGTGGACGATACCAACGCCGGCGCGCTGAAGAAGATGCTGCCTTACGGCTGAGTTTGGGGCACCGAAGCACATTTGAGACAACCAAGACGATCAAAGGAGATAGACTACAATGGCACGTATTAAAGGCGCTACGATGACCCACAAACGTCGTAAAAAGACCCTGAAGCTGGCAAAGGGCTTCTATGGCTCCAAGAGCAAGCATTTCAAGATGGCCAAGCAGCAGGTCATGAAGAGCGGCAACTACGCTCTGGCCGGCCGCCGCATGAAGAAGCGTCAGTTCCGCAACCTGTGGATCGCCCGCATCAACAACGCGGTGCGTCCCCTGGGGCTGAACTACTCCACCTTTATGAACAAGCTGAAGAAGGCCGGCATCACGCTGAACCGCAAGATGCTCAGCGAGATGGCCATCAACGACCCGGCGAGCTTTGCCGCCCTGGTCGAGAGCGTCAAGAACGTCTGAGAATTTCCGTCAGGCGCCGGGCGCGCAAACAAGCCTCTGCAAAAAAAGCGACGCCCGCGCACGCGGGCGTCCCTTTTGCGTTATGGGGGCTTTGCCGGCCCGGCAGGCAGCCCGCGCAAAGCATCACGGGGGGAAGTTATGGCACAGGCGTGCAGCATCACCAGCCGCGAAAACGCAAAGATCAAATACGCCGCGCACCTCGCGGCCAGCGCAGCCTTCCGCCAGCAGGAGCAATGCTTTTTGGCGGAGGGCCTGAAGCTGTGCCCGGAACTGGCAAAGGGCGCTGTATTAAAGGAATTGTATTATACCGAGCAGGCGCTGCAAAAGGCCCCGGCGCTGGCGCAGCTGCCCGGCGAGCAGTATCTCATCGCCCCGCATGTGGCCGAAAAGCTGGCCGATGTGGGCACAAACCAGGGCGTGTTCGGCGTGTTCCAGACACCGCAGCACGGCTGGGAGTGCATCCGCCCGGGCGGGCGCTTTCTGGCGCTGGAACGGGTGCAGGACCCGGGCAACGTGGGCACGCTGATCCGCAGCGCGGCGGCCTTCGGCTTTGACGCCGTGCTGTTGGCCGACGGCTGCGCTTCGCCCTTTGCGCCCAAAACGCTGCGCGCCTCCATGGGGGCGGCGGTGCGGGTGCCGGTGGTGGCCGTGGGGGAGCTGCCGGCCGCCGTGCAGCGGCTGCGGGGCATGGGCGTGTGCTGCCTGGCCGCGGCACTGTACCGCTCCGAGCCGCTTTCGGCCGTGGGGACAGACTTCCCCGGCGGGCTGTGCGTGGCGGTGGGCAGCGAGGGCCAGGGCCTGCGCGATGAGCCCATTGCCGCCTGCGACCGGGCCGTGCGCATCCCCATGACTGACCGGGCCGAAAGCCTGAACGCCGGCATCGCGGGCAGCGTGCTGCTGTGGCATTTCCGGGGGGCGGGGCTGTGAGCGCCGCAACGCCGCTGGAGCGGCTGGCCCGTGGCGAAAGCGCCTTTGCGCAGGAGCCGCCCGGCGGCTGGGCGCCGGAGCTGTACTGGCTGTGGCTGGCCGACCTGCTGCGGCCGGGCTTTGCCCACACGGGCCGCGTGCTGGACGCCTACGGCACGGCCCGGGCTGTGTGGGAGCAGCGCTTCGATCCGGACCGCTTTGCCCATGCAGCGGGCGCGGCCGCAGTCCGGCGGCTGGTGCAGGAGGATAAAACCCCGGCAGATTACCAGGCGCTGTACGCGCAGTGCACAGCCTGCGGAGTGCACATCATTACCTTTGAGGACCCGGATTACCCGCTTGCGCTTTCGCGCATTTCCGACCTGCCGCTTGTTCTATACTGCACAGGCAGCACACAATGGCTCAACGCCGCGCATACGGTGGGCATGGTGGGCAGCCGCCGCCCCACTGCGTACGGGGCCGAAGCCGCCGCCCGGCTGGGCGCGCAGCTGGCGCAGGGCGGGGCGGTGATCGTCAGCGGTATGGCCGACGGGCTGGACAGCGAGTGCCACAAGGCCGCGCTGGCCCAGCACACGCCCACCATTGCCGTGTTGGGCGTGCCCATCGACCGCACCTACCCGGCAGCCAACGCCGGGCTGCGCCGCCGCATCGAGGCGTGCGGCGCGGTGATCAGCGAATACCCGCCGGTGGGCGAGGAGGTTTACCGCGCGGCGTTTTTGCAGCGCAACCGGATCATTGCGGCGCTTTCGCAGGCGCTGGTGGTGGTGGAAGCGCGCCGGCGCAGCGGCACCATGTCCACCGTGGGCCACGCGGCCCGCTACGGCCGGCCGGTGTTTGCCGTGCCGGGCAGCGTGTTTTCGCCGCTTTCGGAGGGGACCAACGAGCTGCTGCGCACCGGGCAGGCCCGGGCGGCGGTGTGCGCGCAGGACATTCTGCAGGCGGTGGGCCTGGGCGGCGGGCAGCAGCCTGCGGCCGCGCCGGAGCCGGAACCGCTGCCGCCCGCCGCAAAAAAGGTGCTGGCTTGCCTGGGGGCGCGGCCTGTGGGCCTGGCGGCCCTGGCCGAAAGCACCGGCCTTTCCATGGGCGCGCTGCTGGGCGCGCTGACGGCGCTGGAGGTGGCGGGGCGCATTATGGCCCTGCCCGGGCGCCAGTATATTTTGAAGTGACACAGACCCGGCAGACGGCGGCAGGCAGCCGCGGGGCACCCCCGCGCGGCCCGCGCGCTGAAAACGGTTTTGATAGAGAGGAGCATCGACCACATGGCAAAACTCGTGATCGTGGAATCGCCCGCCAAGGCCAAGACCATCGGCAAGTATCTGGGCAGGGATTACGAAGTAACGGCCAGCATGGGCCATATCCGCGATCTGCCCACCTCGCAGCTGGGCATCGACGTGGAACACGGCTATACCCCGCAGTATATCAGCATCAAGGGCAAGGAAAAGCTGATCAAGGAGCTGAAAAGCCAGGCCAAAAAGGCCGAGCAGGTCTATCTGGCCACCGACCCGGACCGGGAAGGCGAGGCCATCAGCTGGCATCTGGCCAGCATCCTGGGGCTGGACCCCAGCCAGCCCAACCGCATCACCTTTGACGAGATCACCAAAAAGGGCGTGCAGGAGGGCATGGCCCACCCCCGCGCCATCGACGAAGACCTGTTCAACGCCCAGCAGGCCCGCCGCGTGCTGGACCGGCTGGTGGGCTACAAGCTCAGCCCGTTTTTGTGGCGCAAGGTGCGGCGGGGGCTATCGGCCGGGCGCGTGCAGAGCGTGGCCGTGCGGCTGATCGACGACCGCGAAAAGGAGATCGAGGCCTTTAAGCCCGAGGAATACTGGAACGTGGACGCCACGCTGAGCGCGGGCGGCAAAAAGTTTACCGCCCGGCTGGCCACCGACGCGGCCGGCAAAAAGCTGCTGCCCAAAACCGAGGCCGAGGCCCGCGCCATCGAGGCCGGCCTGCAGGGGGCCGACTATGTGGTGGCCGAGCTGCGCCGCGGCAAGCGGCAGAAAACCCCCACCCCCGCCTTTATCACCAGCACCCTGCAGCAGGAGGCCAGCCGCCGGCTGGGCTTTACGGCCACCCGCACCATGCGCGCCGCGCAGACGCTGTACGAGGGCGTGGACATTGCCGGGCACGGCACCATGGGTCTGATCACCTATATGCGTACCGACAGCCTGCGCATCTCTGACGAGGCTGTGGCCGCCGCAAAGGAGTATATCACCGGCGCGTACGGCGCGCAGTATGTGTGCCCCTACAAGCGCACCTGGAAAACCCGCAGCGCCACCGCCGCGCAGGACGCTCACGAGGCCATCCGGCCGTCGGTGCCCGCGCTGACCCCCGACGAGGTGGACAAGAGCATCTCGGGCGATACCGCCAAGCTGTACCGCATGATCTGGAGCCGGTTTATGGCCAGCCAGATGGCCGACTGCCAGCAGGACACCGTTTCGGTGACGGTGGCGGCAGGGGACTACCGCTTCCGCGCCAGCGGCTTTACGGTCACGTTCGACGGCTTTACGGTGCTGTATGAGGAAGCCACCGATGAAAAGGAGAAAAAAGAGACCAGCCTGCCCCCGCTGGAGGAGGGCCAGGTGCTCAGGCTCAAGGAGCTGAAAAGCGAGCAGAAGTTCACCCAGCCGCCGCCCCGCTACACCGAGGCCACGCTGATCCGCGCGCTGGAGGAAAACGGCATTGGCCGGCCCTCCACCTACGCGCCCATCATCACCACCATCATCGACCGCGGCTATGTGGAGCGCGAAGCCAAAAAGCTCAAGCCCACGCTGTTGGGCCGCACGGTGGACGGGCTGATGCTGGAGCAGTTCCCCGATATTGTGGACGTGGCGTTCTCGGCCGAGATGGAGAAAAAGCTGGACCTGGTGGAAAGCGGCAAGGCCGATTGGCGCGAGACGGTGGACCAGTTCTACCAGGGCTTTGACGCCAGCCTGAAAGCCGCCGAGCAGAACATGGAGGGCAAAAAGGTCAAGGTGCCGGATGAACCCTCCGACGAAGTGTGCGATAAGTGCGGCAGGCCAATGGTCATCAAAAGCGGCCGGTACGGCAAGTTTCTGGCCTGCTCGGGCTTCCCGGAGTGCCGCAACACCAAGCGCCTGGTCAAGGACACCGGCGGCATCTGCCCCAAGTGCGGGCAGGGCCGCATGCTGCTGCGCAAAAGCGCCAAGGGCCGCGTGTACTACGGGTGCGAGCGCTACCCGGACTGCGACTTTATGACCTGGGATGAGCCGGTGCCCACAAAGTGCGAAAAGTGCGGCGCCACGCTGTTCAAAAAGGGCAGCCGGCTGTACTGCGCCAAAGAGGGCTGCGGCTTTGAGACCACCGTGCAGAAAGGCGGCGGCCAATGAGCGAAACCGCAACGAACCCCCTGCGCGCCGTTGTGCTGGGCGCAGGCCTGGCCGGCTGTGAAGCCGCGCTGTGGCTGGCCGGGCAGGGCGTGCAGGTGGAGCTGTACGAGCAGAAGCCCGCGCATTTTTCGCCCGCGCACAAATCCGAGGGGCTGGCCGAACTGATCTGCTCCAACAGCCTGAAAGCCGAACGGCTGGATTCCGCCTCCGGCTTGCTAAAAACCGAGATGCGGCTGCTGGGCAGCCGGCTGCTCACCGCTGCCGAGGCCGCCCGCGTGGCGGCGGGCGGCGCGCTGGCCGTGGACCGGGACCGGTTTTCGGCGGCGGTCACGGCGATGGTGCAGGCCGAGCCGAACATTACGCTGCACCGCGAAGAAGTGACCCGCCTTGACCCGGCTGTGCCCGTGCTGGTGGCCACCGGCCCGCTGACCGAGGGCGCGCTGGCCGCGCAGATCCGCGCGCTGACCGGCGGGGCGGGGCTGAGCTTTTACGACGCGGTGGCCCCCATCGTCACCGCCGAAAGCCTGAATTACGACAAGGTGTTCGCCGCCAGCCGCTACGGCCGGGGCGACGCCGATTACCTGAACTGCCCGTTCAGCCGCGAGGAGTACGAGGCGTTCCACGCGGCGCTGGCCGCCGCCGAGCGCGCGCCTGTGCACGAGTTCGACAAGGCATCGCAGCAGGACGAAACCGCCCCCGCTAAAAAGGACGGCGGCG
This sequence comes from uncultured Faecalibacterium sp., assembly GCA_945982465.1. Classification (GTDB taxonomy): domain Bacteria; phylum Bacillota; class Clostridia; order Oscillospirales; family Ruminococcaceae; genus Faecalibacterium. Next base: position 9,450 of record CAMFSB010000007.1, read on the forward strand.
TGACCGTGTACGAGGGCTGCATGCCCATCGAGATCATGGCGGGCCGCGGGGCGGACACCATGCGCTTTGGCCCGCTGCGGCCGGTGGGCCTGCGCGACCCGCGCACCGGCCACCGCCCCTGGGCCAACGTGCAGCTGCGGGCCGAAAACGCCGGCCGCACGCTGTACAACCTGGTGGGCTTTCAGACCAACCTGAAGTGGGGCGAGCAGAAGCGGGTGTTCTCGATGATCCCGGGGCTGGAGCACGCCGAGTTTGTGCGCTACGGCGTGATGCACCGCAACACCTTTTTGGACAGCCCCCGCGTGCTGACCGGCGCGCTGTGCCTGAAAGAATACCCCAACGTGTTTTTTGCCGGCCAGATCACCGGCTTTGAAGGCTATATGGAAAGCGCGGCCTGCGGGCTGCTGGCCGCCCGCGGCCTGTACGCCCGGCTCACCGGCGGCAGCTATACGCCCCCGCCCCGCGACACCATGTGCGGCGCGCTGGTGGAGTATATCACGGCGGAAAACAAAAACTTCCAGCCCATGGGCGCCAACATGGGTATCCTGCCGCCGCTGGAACAGCGCCCCCGCGATAAGCGGCTGCGGTATCTGGCCGCGGCGCAGCGGGCGGTGGAGAGCATGAAAGGCTGGCTTGCGCAGCGCGGCGAGCCGATCCCGGAACAGTATCTGCCGCCCGAGCCGCCGCCGGAAAACGGCCCGGCGTGACGTAAAAAACAGCAGACAGCGGCCCGGCGCACAGCGCGCCGTGCCCCAAAAGAAAGGAAAGCATCCCATGAAGATTCTCGTGGATATGATGGGCGGCGACAACGCCCCGCTGGCCCCGCTGCAGGGCGCGGCGCAGGCCGCGGCCGAATACGGTGTGGAGATCGTGGCGCTGGGCGACGAGGCGCTTTTGCGCAAAACCGCACAGGAAAACGGCGTCAGCGTGGAGAATATGACCTTTGTCCACTGCACCCAGACCATTGAGATGTGCGACGAGCCGGCCATGGCCATCCGCCGCAAAAAGGATTCCGCCATCGTGCGCGGGCTGGAACTGCTGAAAGCCGGCGCGGGCGACGCCTTTGTGTCGGCGGGCAGCACCGGCGCGCTGCATGTGGGCGCCAGCCTGATCGTGCGCACGCTGCGCGGAGTCAAGCGGCCGGCGCTGGCCACCATCGTGCCCGCCAAAAAGCAACCCTACCTGCTGTTGGACTGCGGCGCCAACGTGGAATGCCGCCCCGACATGCTGGCCGCCTTTGGCGTGATGGGCAGCTGCTATATGGACAAGGTGATGGGCCGCGCAAACCCCACCGTGGCGCTGGCCAACAACGGCGCGGAGGAATCCAAGGGCACGCCCATGCTGCGTGAGGCGCACCAGCTTCTGAAAACCGCGGGCGTGAACTTTGTGGGCAACATCGAGCCGCGCGACGTGCCCGCCGGCGAGGTGGACGTGGTGGTGTGCGACGGCTTTACCGGCAACGTCATCCTCAAGCTGACCGAGGGCGTGGCCAAAATGCTGCTGGGCATGCTCAAGGAGATTTTTCTGGCAAATGTGGGCGGCAAGCTGGCGTATCTGCTGGTGCGCGGCGGCATGAAGGACCTGAAAGTGCGCATGGACAGCGAGGAATACGGCGGCGCGCCGTTTTTGGGCGCATGCAAACCGGTGATCAAGGCGCACGGTTCGTCCAAGGCAAAGGGCATCAAAAACGCCATCCGGCAGGCAAAGACCTGCGTGGAACATGATCTGTGCGGCACGATGCAGGCCGCGCTGGACGCGCGTGGAAAAGGGGAACAGACTGTATGATCCATCAACTGGAAACCGTGATCGGCTACCGCTTCAAAGACCCCGGGCTGCTGCAGATGGCGCTCACCCACACCAGCTACGCCAACGAGAGCCGCGTGCCCGTGCAGCACAACGAACGGCTGGAATTTCTGGGTGACAGCGTTTTGCAGCTGGTTTCGGCGGATTATCTGTTCCACGCCTACGCTGACCGGCCCGAGGGCGATTTGACCCGCATCCGGGCCAGCCTGGTCAGCGAGGGGGCGTTGTTCCAGTTTGCGCAGGAGATCGGCCTGGGCGAATACCTGCGCCTGGGCAGGGGCGAGGAGCGCTGCGGCGGCCGCACCCGGCCCAGCGTGGTGTCGGACGCGTTTGAAGCGCTGATCGCCGCGCTGTACCTGGACGGCGGCATGGACGCGGCGCGCAAATTTATCCTGCCCTTTATTACCGAGGGCAAGCACGCCGAGGCCGATTACAAGACCAAGCTGCAGGAAGTGGTGCAGCAGAACCCTGAGGAACGGCTCAGCTATGTGGTGGAGCAGGAGACCGGCCCCGACCACGACAAGCATTTTGTGGTGGCGGTGCACTTCAACTCCAACTGCATCGCCCGCGGCGAGGGCCGCAGCAAAAAAGCCGCCGAGCAGCACGCCGCCCGCGAGGCGCTGAAGCTGATGGGGCTGGAATGACCCGCCCAAACACAAACAAAGGCGTACCGCTTTTTATAAAGGAATCAAAAAACCTATGGTGTTAAAGGAACTGGAGATCCAGGGGTTCAAAAGCTTCCCGGACAGGATCAAAATTACCATCGGCAGCGGCATCACCGGCGTGGTGGGGCCGAACGGCTCGGGCAAATCGAATATCTCCGACGCCATCCGCTGGGTGCTGGGCGAGACCAGCTCCAAGCAGCTGCGCGGCGCGGGCAAAATGGAGGATGTGATCTTCGGCGGCACCCAGCTGCGCGGGGCCATGGGCTTTGCCAGCGTGCGCCTGACGCTGGACAATGCCGACCACACGCTGGATCTGGACGCCGACGAGGTGGTCATTGGGCGCAAATACTACCGCAGCGGCGAGAGCGAGTATTCCATCAACGGCCAGGCCTGCCGGCTCAAGGATGTGTACGAGCTGTTTCTGGACACGGGCCTTGGGCGCGACGGCTATTCCATCATCGGGCAGGGCCGCATTGCCGAGATCGTGGGCGCCAAAAGCAGCGAACGGCGCGAAATTTTTGAAGAAGCCTCGGGCATTGCCAAGTACCGCTACCGCAAAAACGAAGCCGAGCGCCGCCTGGCCTCGGCCGAAGAAAACCTGGAGCGCCTGCGCGACATCCTGGGCGAGCTGGAAGCCCGCGTGGGCCCGCTGGAAAAAGAGAGCGCCAAGGCCCAGCGCTTTCTGGAGCTGGCCGAAACGCGCAAAAGCCTGGAAGTGACCCTGTGGGTGGACGGCGTGCGCCGCGCCAAGGACACCGTGCGCGAGCAGCAGCGCCGCTACGAGACCGCCGAGGCCGATTATCTGCGCATCGACGAAACGGGCCGGGCCGCCGAGGCCGAAGCTGAGGAGATCCGCGAGCAGGCGCAGCGCCTGACGGTGGAGATCGACCGCCTGAATGGGGATATCCGCAGCATCACCGAAGAGATGGGCGGCACCGAAAGCCGCATTGCCGTGCTGCGGCACGACATCCAGCGCAATGACCAGAGCATCGACCAGCTGGAACAGGAGATCGTGCAGGGCGAGGAGAATCGCGAGACCATCGCCGGCGAGATCGAGCGGTACGAAGCGCTGATCGCCGCTTGTGAGGAAAAGGGCCGGCAGCTGCAGGCCGATATCGGCGCGCTGAGCGATACGCTGGCAAAGCTGCAGGCCGAAAGCGAAGCCTCCGGCGAACGGCGCGGGGCGGTCACCGCCGCCCTGGCCGGCCTGACCGAGCAGCAGACAGCCAGCCGCGTGGCGGCGGCTTCGGCTTCGGCCGCGGCCGAAACGGCGGCCCAGCGTCTGGCCGCCGCCCAGAATGCGGGCGACGCGGCGGGCGACACGCTGGCGCACCTGAACGGCGAAAAGGCTGATACCGAGACCTATCTGGCCGCAGTGCAGGAAAAGCTGGCCCGGCTGAACAACATCAAAAGCGGCCTGGAGCTGAAGCTGACGGCCCGGCGCAAGGCGCTGGACGACGCCGACGCAGCCGAGATGGCCCTTGACCGGGAGCTGGAAGCCGCCGAGCAGCGGCTTTCGGTGCTGCGTGAGCTGGAAAAGAACATGGACGGCTACCAGCAGTCGGTCAAGGCCGTGATGCGCGCGGCCCAGAGCCGCCGGCTGCGGGGGATCATCGGGCCGGTATCCGGCATTCTGACGGTGGAAAAGGGCTACGAGACCGCCATCGAGACCGCGCTGGGCGCAGCGTTGCAGAATATCGTGGTGGACGGCGAAGCCGCCGCCAAGGCGGCCATCGCCTTTTTGCGGGACGAAAAGGCCGGCCGCGCCACCTTTCTGCCGCTGGACACGGTGCAGCCCGGCGTGTTCAAGGGCGAGCTGACCGGCTCGGCCCAGCTGGCTAGCGAGCTGGTACACTGCGATGCCCGGTACGAACGGGTGGTGTCGAACCTGCTGGGCCGCATCGTGGTGGTGGACGACATCAACGAAGCCTCCGGCGTGGCCCGGCGGCTGGGCTACCGCAACCGCGTGGTCACGGTGGACGGCCAGGTCATCAACGCGGGCGGCAGCTTTACCGGCGGCAGCGTGCAGCGCTCGGCCGGGCTGTTCACCCGCAAGCAGGAGATCGAGCAGCTCCGGGCCAAGATCGTGCGGCTGCAAAAGCAGCAGAGCGACGCGCAGGACGCCACCGACCGCTGCAAGGCGCAGGTGGACGCGCTGAGCGCCGAACTGACGGCCGCGGGCAGCGAGATCATCACCGCGGACGGCGACCGCATCCGCGCCGAGGCGGAACTGCGGCGCATCGAAGCGGCGCTGAGCCAGAGCCGCGCGGCCGCCGAGACCCGCGCGGCCGAGGTGAAGATGCTGACGGCCGAGATCACGGAAAACCGCCGCACGGCCGCTCAGGCCGAAGCCGAGATGCAGCGGCTGGCCGGCCAGATCGACGCGATGAGCGAGGAACTGGCCCGCATCAGCGAGGGCGACGACGGATTTTTGGCCGCGCGGAGCCGGCTTTCGGACGAAATGAGCCAGAAAAAGCTGGAGCTGCTGGCCTGCGAAAAGGACGCCCAGGCTCACCGCGCCGCCATCGAAACGCTGCGCGCGCGCACTGCGGAGACCGCGGGCCGCAAGGCGGACGTGGAAAAAAGCATCGGCGCGCTGCGCGCGCTGAACGATGCAAACCGCGAGAGCATTGCCGCCATCGAGGCGGAACGCCAGGCCGGCCGCGCCCGCATTGCCGAAAAGGAGCAGGCCATCCGCACGGCGACCCAGCAGCGGCTGCAGCGCCAGCAGGCCGAGACCGAGGCCACGGCCCGCGCCCGCGCCGCCGCCGACGAGCGCGAAAAGATGAGCCAGGAGATGGCCCGCCTGGCCGAGCGCAAAGCGGCGGCCGAGGCCGAGTACGACCAGACCATCGCAAAGCTGTGGGAGGAATACCAGCTTTCGGTGTCGGAGGCGGAAAAGCTGTGTGTTCCGTTTGAGAACGTGACGGCCCTGCGCGCCCAGGTGGCCGAGGTGCGCGGCAAGATCCGCGCGTTGGGCAGCGTGAACGTGGGCGCCATTGAGGAATACAAGGAAGTGCGCGAGCGCTATGATACCCTGTCGGCCCAGGTGGCGGACGTGGAAAAATCGAAAGCGGAACTGACGCGCATGATCGGCGAGCTGGCGGCGCAGATGCGCCGGATCTTCAGCGAGAATTTCGCGGTGATCAACGACAATTTCGGCCGCATTTTCCGCGAGTTGTTCGGCGGCGGCAATGCGTCGCTGGCGCTGGAAGAGGGCGCCGATGTGCTGAACGCGGGCATCGAGATCCGCGTAGCGCCGCCGGGCAAGGTGATCAAGAACCTGACGGCTCTGTCGGGCGGCGAGCAGGCGCTGGTGGCTATCAGCATTTATTTTGCGATCCTGGCGGTAAACCCCGCGCCGTTCTGTATTCTGGACGAGATCGAGGCAGCGCTGGACGATGTGAACGTGGTGCGCTTTGCCCAGTATCTGCGGCGCATCTCGGACAAAACGCAGTTTATTGTGATCACCCACCGCCGCGGCACGATGGAAGCCGCCGACGTGCTGTATGGCGTGACCATGCAGGACGACGGCGTTTCCAAGCTGCTGCGGCTGGATCTGGACAGCGTGGACGCTTCGCTGGTAAACTGAAAAACGAACGGAGGGAACGATCATGGGGATCTTCGGCAGCAAAAAGAAGATGGATGACGGCCTGGCCAAGACCCGCACCGGGTTTTGGGGCAATGTGCTCAACACGCTGATGGGCAGCCAGATCGACGATGACCTGTACGACGAGCTGGAGGAAAAGCTGATCCTGGCGGACACGGGCGCGGATGTGGCCGTGGAGCTGGTGGAACAGCTGCGCCGCCGCGTGGCGCACGGGCATCTGCGCACCGGCGAGCAGGCCATGGATGCGCTGAAGGACATCATCCGCGAGGAACTGACGCCCGAGTATCTGATGGATCTGTCGGGCAATCCGGCGGTGATCCTGGTGATCGGCGTAAACGGCGTGGGCAAGACCACCAGCATTGCCAAGCTGGCGAATTACTACAAAAAGCAAGGGCGCAAGGTGATGCTGGCGGCGGGCGATACCTTCCGCGCGGCGGCCAGCGAACAGCTGGATATCTGGGCGGGCCGCGCCGGCGTACCCATTGTAAAGGCGGGCGAGGGCGCCGACCCGGCCGCGGTGATCTTTGACGCGGTGCAGTCGGCCACGGCCAGGGGCTGTGACATGGTCATCTGCGATACGGCCGGCCGCCTGCACAACAAGAAAAACCTGATGGATGAACTGGCCAAGATCAGCCGCAGCGTGAAAAAGGCCGCCCCGGAAGCCAGCGTGGAGACATTGCTGGTGCTGGACGCTATCACGGGCCAGAACGCCATCAGCC
>CAMFSB010000008.1 GCA_945982465.1 uncultured Faecalibacterium sp.
ACACAACAGGCCGCTACCTCCCGCCAGTATGCGGCCCAGCAGCAGCTGCTGGACAGCACCATCCAGGCCACCCGCGGTGAGATCTACGATGCCTCCGGCATCACGCTGGCGTCCACCAGCGTAGTATGGACCATCTGGGCCGCCCCCAGCTACAGCCCCGACCGTAACTCATCCACCCTCCCCCCAACAGAAAACGGCTCAACCTCGCTGCGCGGGGCCGGCCAGCCGGTTTTCCTTTTCCGGCATATCGCTTTCTTTTCGCTGCGCAGCAGCCGCACTGCCGGTCTGCGCGCCCGTTTTTTGCTGTTTTTGTGATCGTTTGCAGCCCTTCCTTCCTGTGTTTGCAGTTGTCCGCCGCCGCTATCCTGTCTCGTTCATCGGTTCGCCCCTTTCCCGGTTAATTGTTGATATTCCTCAACATTGCAGCCAGTATACTCCCGCAGTAAAATTTTGTCAACCCCGGCATTGATAAACCGCAATTTTTTTAATTGATTTATCGCAACCTCCGCGGTATACTGACTGCAGAAACAGCAAAGGATGGATCTGCAATGGCTGAAAAAGTATCAACGTTCGCAAAACGGCTGCGGCTGGGGCTGGATATGACCGGGCTGACCCAGGCCGCCCTTTCGGAGATGTCTGGCATCTCCAAATCCAGCATTTCGCGGTATTTGAAAGGCGACTGGGAGGGCAAGCAGGACGCGGTCTACGCGCTGGCCAGGGCGCTGGATGTTTCTGAAGCGTGGCTGATGGGCTACGCGGTCACCGCGTCGCGCAGCGCTGCCTCCGACCCTGTCTCGGTGCCGGAGGGGTTTGCCCCCCTGCCCGAACTGGTCCGCCTGCCCCGCGTTGGCCGCATTGCCTGCGGCGGGCCCATCACGGCCGAAGAAAACCTGGACGGCTACGACACGGTGCCCGCCAGTTGGCACGGGGACTTTACGCTGGTGTGCGCCGGCGCCAGCATGCAGCCCCGCATTCAGGACGGCGACGTGGTCGTGATCCGCAAGCAGCCGGAGGTGGAAAACGGCGAGATCGCCGCCGTGCGCGTAGGCAGCGAAGCCACCCTGAAGCATGTATACCTTTACCCAGGCTACATTGAGCTGCGCCCCGAAAACCCGGCATTTGAATCCATCATCAAGATCGGCGACGCGATGAACGAGGTGGTCATCGAGGGCAAGGCTGTGGGCCTGTGCCGCCGGCTGTAAGCGCCGCGGGCAGAGCTGTAGCCTACCGGCCCCGCCTGTAAACGGCAGGCAGGAACAGGCCGCCGCCCCGCAGGCAGACAAAAACAGGGCGCTGTGCACACAAAGCACAGCGCCCTGTTTTGATTCCGGTTCAGTTCAAGGCTTCGCTTACTCGGCGTCGTCCAGAGTGAACACATCCTCGCCCAGCGCGGCGGCCAGCTCGTCGCCGTTCTTGGGCACCACGATGGTGCCGGCCAGGATGTCGGCCTTGGCCTGCTCAACAGCCGCGATCACATCGGCGGGCAGCAGATCCTGGGTGGGGGCGATGTCAACGCCGCCGTTGGTCATGTCGTAGGTATGCACGCCGGACTCGAAGCTGCCCGCGCGCACCGCCTTGGCGATGTCCTGCGAAGCGGTGTCCACACGCTTCATGGCGCTGGTGATGACCGTCTCGGGGGCCAGGGGGCTCTGGTCGGTGTCAACACCAATGGCGTACACGCCGTTGGTCTTGCAGGCCTCGATCACGCCGTTGCCGGTGCCGCCGGCAGCATGGTAGATCACGTCCGCGCCCTTGGTGATCATGTCGGTGGCGGCAGCAGAGCCGACAGCGGCATCACCGAACGCGTTGGCGTTGAACTGCAGCACGGTGGCGTCCGCGTTGGCAGCCTTGACGCCGGCGATAAAGCCCACGCCGAACTGGTTCATGGATTCAGACACCATGCCCTGCACATAGCCCACGGTGTTGCTCTTGGTCATCATGCCGGCGACCACGCCCACCAGGTAGGAAGCCTCGTTCTGGGCGAACATCAGGCAGGCCACGTTGGGCAGGTCGGCGTTGGTGGCGTCATCAATGATAGCGAACAGCTGATCGGGGTACTCCTTGGCGGCAGCCTTGGTGGCGTCAGCCAGCATGTAGCCCACGCAGATGATCAGGTCGGTGCCCTCGTCAATAAAGGCCTCGATGTTGGCAGTGTAGTCCGCGTCGGTCTTGGATTCCAGGTAAGAGACCTCGAACTCGTTGGGATCCAGCGCCTGCAGGCCCTCCCAGGAGGTCTGGTTGAACGACTTGTCGTTCACGCCGCCCACGTCGGTCACCATGCCGATGCGGGTCTTGGCAGCGGCCGTGCTGGACGAAGCGGTCTGGCTGCTGGCAGCGGAAGAACTGCTGGAACCACCGCAGGCGGTCAGCAGGCCGGCAGCGGCGACAACGCCGGACGCAGTGAGGAACTGACGACGGGAAATCTTTTTCATAATCAAGTCTCCTTATCAGATCATAATTTCTTTTCATAAAACGGACAGGGCAGCGCCTGACCATTCGTTTACAAGTATACCGGCGGGATTTTACACTTTCAAGCCCCGAATGGCAACAATTCGATTACAGTTTGCACATTTCCCGGCCACGGTCACAGCACGTTGCGGGGGCCAAAGCCCAGCGGCAGCAGCTCGCCCAGGCTCATCTCGATGTAATCGTCCGCCGTTTTTGCCATGATCACGTTCAGTTCCGGGCCGCAGAACTCAAACAGCGCCTGCCGGCACACCCCGCAGGGCGCACTGACCAGCTCATTGATCTCGCCCCGGCGCGAGCCGACCACCGCGATGTCCGTAAACTCGGTCACGCCTTCGCTGACCGCCTTGAACAAAGCGGTGCGCTCGGCGCAGTTGGTAGGGCTGAACGCTGCGTTCTCGATGTTGCAGCCGGTGTACACCGTGCCGTTTTTGGCCAGCAGCGCGGCTCCCACCAGAAAATTGCTGTACGGAGCCACCGCCTTTTGCCGCGCCTGCAGCGCCTGGCAGATCAGCTCCCGCTTTTGTTCCGGGGTCAACTGGGTCATATCTCGTTCCTCCTTATGCAAACAGACCGCCCAGCGCAGGGCGGCCTGTGTTCATGGCGGCAGGCCGCGGCACGCCGGTTCAGTACGCCGCGCCCAGGGCCACTTTCATCATATTGGTAAAACTGGTCTGCCGCTGCTCGGGCGTGGTGATCTCGGGCGAAACAAAGCTGTCCGAGATCGTTACCAGGCAGGCCGCGTTTTTGCCCAGCGTTTTCGCGTTGGCAAACAAAGCAAAGCTCTCCATTTCCACCGCAAGGCAGCCGCGCTCATCGCGCAGGCGCTCCCAGTAGGTGGGCGTCTCGCTGCCGGTCTCCCGGTAAAACACATCCGAGGAATGGATGTTGCCCTCGATCAGCGGGATGCCCTGCCGTTTGGCCGAGGCCCGCAGCGCGTCGTTCAGCGCATTGCTGGGATAGGTGATGTCGCCATCCATCCCGCACTGCACCTTAGCAAAGCTGGATTCGCTGACCGCACCGGTGGCCAGCACCACATCGAACAGTTTCGCCTTGCTGGTATAGCTGCCCGCCGAGCCGATGCGGATGATGTTTTCCACACCGTAGAACTTATACAGCTCGTAGGAATAAATGCCGATGGAGGGCATGCCCATACCGCTGCCCATCACGCTGACGGGCCGGCCCTCGTAGGTGCCGGTGTAGCCCAGCATGCCGCGCACGTCCGTAACCAGGCGCGCGTCCTGCAAAAAGGTCTCGGCAATAAACTTGGCGCGCAGCGGGTCGCCGGGCATCAGAACGGTTTTGGCAAAATCGCCGGCTTCGGCGCGGTTATGAGGGGTAGACATATACATCGCTCCTTTGCTTGTTTGATTCGATCTATCCGGCAGCCAGCCCTGTGCTGGCTGCCGCAGAGTTCCAGATTGGCCGCACAGTGGCCGCCGGGCGGTCGTTTGACCGTCCCGAACGGCCGGCCCCGGCAGCCCCGCGCTTTTTATGCGGCGGCCGCCTGGCGGCTATACGGCCAGTTTTTTGAAAAACCAGCCTCGGCAAACACCTGATTTTCTTATGCAGCAGACGCCTGCCCTGTCACACCGGGCGGCGGCCGGTGCCGAACCAGTTCTGCGGCGGCTGCTTGACGCCGCCGTAAATGATCTCGAAATGGCAGTGGTTGCCGCTGGAACGGCCCGTGGAGCCCACGCCGCCGATCAGCTGGCCCTGCGTGACGCTTTGCCCCACGCTGACGTAAAGCGAAATGCAGTGGGCATACAGCGTGCGGTAGCCGTTGCCGTGATCGATGATGATGGAATAACCGTAGTTGCTGCCGGCCGCGTTCCAGCCGGAGGCGACCACCACGCCGTTGTCCGCCGCAAGGATGGCCGTGCCCGCCGGCGCGCAGATATCCGCGCCGCGGTGGCCGCTGCCGTACCAGCGGGACACATAGGTGTAATTGGGCACCGGCCAGCGGAACGACCCGCTGCCATAGGTGCCGATCTGGCCGTCGGGCAGCTTTGTGCCCTGCACCACCTTTTTGGTCACCGGCTCGCTGAGCACCGTTTCGCTGACGAACACCGTGTTCAGCACATTGCCGTCGGTATCATAGGTGATGTCCTCGGTCACTTCTTTCAGGCCGTTCACGCCGTTCTGCAGCACCTTGGTGGTGCCAAAGGCGTATTCGCTGGATTTTGTGGTCTCGGTGCTGTACGGGATCTCCTCCTGGCGGGTCACCGTGCGCACGATCTGCACCTGCAGCACCCGGCGCTCCAGCCCCACCACCAGCACATCGCCGGGGAACAGGGCCGTAGAGGTGGTCAGCCCCGGGTTGCAGGCCATCAGCTCCGCCATGGTCAGGCCGTTTTTGGAGGCGATCAGGCTCAGGCTGTCGCCGGCCACCACCGTGTAGTTCACCTGGCCCTGCTCCAGCCCATCCAGATAGTTCAGGATGCGGTTGTAATCCGTAAAGCTGTCGTTAAAGAACACGCCGTCCACCAGTTCGATCTCCCGGTTGAACTGCACGCGGGTGCTGGGGTCCGACGGGTCCTCATAGGGCGCTTTCAGGCTTTGCAGGTAACTGCTCAGCTTTGCGCCGTCGGTGGTTACGGCGGCCAGCTGGCCGTCCAGATACAGGGCCGTGCCCTCGCCGATCTCATCGCTGGAGGCATACAGGATCGCGTCCGCCATCTGGTGCTCGTTTAATACATCGCCGGACATGGCCAGCGTGTATGTAGGCTGGATCTCCCAGCTGGTGGCGCGGGTGCCCGCATAGTTGATGCGCTCGTCCACCGCTTCCTTGGCGGAATCGAACACCTGCTCGCTCTCCACATAACCCACCGTCTGGCCGTTTACCTGCACGGCCAGCGTGTAATCGTAATTCAGCACGGTACGCACCACCGTAACAAACACGGCCAGCGCGCACAGTGGCACCACATAGGCCAGCGCCCGCGGCACCAGATAGATATACCGCCGGATGCCCCGGCCCAGATAGCACAGCGCTTCCCAAACGGCCGCCAGCACGCCCCGCTGCCGGCGCACGCCGTTGACGTAGCTGGCCAGGTTGTACACCCCGCGGAAGAACACCCAGAACGGGCCGAACAGTTCCACCAGCACGGTGCGCGCCGCTTCGCCCACAATATCTTTAAGCCGCGCTGCGGCGCCCCCCGCCGTTTTTGCCGCCCACCGGGCGGCGGCTTTAAGCAAACGGCCCGTGCGCACCACGGCGTATTCGCTCTGGAAGCCCAGCGCGTACAGAAATTCGCCGATCTCGTGGATCAGCGGCAGCGTGCCCATGCGTTTTTTCAGGACTTTTTTCCGCTGGCCGGTCGCCCGCTTTACATGGTGCTGGCGGCGCACCAGCCAGCACTGCAGGTCGGCGACCCATTCCCGCGCGGTGCGTTTGTGTTTATAAGGCTGCGCAGGCTGCTGCGCCGCGTCGTTCTCAGTCTCTACCGGCTGCTGTTGTTGCTCGATCAAAAAGCAGATCCTCCTTTCGGCTGATCGTTCGGCTCCGGCCGGCCAGGCGGCCGTCCCCGTTTTTCTGCCATCGGCAGAAACTCTTTTTATTATACCCTCTGCGCAAAAGCAGGCAAGCGGAATGCCAGCTTTTGGCGGCAGATTTCATCACATTTTCACCTCTGGCTCACAAAAGGGCGGCCATATCCGCCGGCAGCGGGCTTTCGGCCCGTACGCTGCGCAGCGCCAGCGGCGTATGCACAACGAACAACTCCCCCTCCTGCCGGCCCTGCGGCACGCTGAATTCCATGCGCGCGCAGTGCAGCGCCTGCCGGCCGATCCGGCTGCGGCTGCCGCCGTACAGATCATCCCCGGCCAGCGGGTGTCCCAGATGGGCAAAATGAACGCGGATCTGGTGCGTGCGGCCGGTGACCGGCACACACTCGGCCAGGCTCAGCCCGTTTTTTACCGCTGTGACCCGGTACTCGGTGCGGCTGGGCTTACCGTCGGCCGTGACGCAGCGGCCGATGATGCTGCCGCCGCGCGGGCCGATGGGGGCGTCCACCACGCCGGGGCCGGGCGGCAGCTCCCCTTCGGCCACGGCCAGGTACAGCTTTTGCACGTTGCCCGCCAAAAAGCAGGCCCCATACATGTTTTTTGCCGCCAGCACCAGGCCGCTGGTGTCCTTATCAATGCGGTTGACCGGCCGGAACACCGGGCTTTCGCCCCGGGCCAGCATGGCCGCCGCGTAGCCGTTGGCCAGCGTGCCGCCGGGGTAGTTGCGGGTGGGATGCACCGCAAGGCCGGCGGGTTTGTCCAGCACAACGGCAAATTCGTCCTCATACACAATGCGCACCGGGATCTCCGGCTGCGGCTCGACCCCGGCCGAAAGCTCGGGCGGCAGTGCAAAGCTGACGCGCTGGCCCGCCGCCAGGCGGGCGTTTGCCAGCACGGGCGCGCCGTCGGCAAAATAGCCGCTGCCGCGGAACTTGACCGCCCGCGAAAGATCGGTGGAAACGCCGCACTGTCTGAGAAACGTGCGCAGCACAACGCCGTCCGCGCCTGGCGGCACCGGGAAACACAGCTTCATGGACACCTCCGGCCCTGACCGCGCCGGCCGCCCGGATGCAGGCAGCCAAAGGCCCATTGTATTGATAGTCGGTTTGATTATACCAGAAAGCGGGCTTTATTGCAAATTGCCGGCCGGTATGGTATAATTCCTGCCGGGAAACGAGTGGAACATACGGCGGCGGGGCGGCTTTGACCGCTCTGAGGAAAGTCCGGGCTTCACAGAGCAACGGTAACTGCTAACGGCAGCCGAGGGCGACCTTAGGGAAAGTGCAACAGAAAACATACCGCCGCGCTTTGCGCGGTAAGGCTGAAACGGCGAGGCAAGAGCTCACCAGCGCATGGGTGACCATGCGGCTTTGTAAACCCTACCGGAAGCAACACCTAGCGGGGCATACAGCGCTGCTCGCGCGCCTCCACGGTGGCACGAGCCTGTCAGCAATGGCAGGCCTAGACAGATCGTCGTTTAATACAGAACCCGGCTTACGGTCCATCTCGTTTCCCTTTTTACGCGGCCGCAGCGGCCCTGCCCCCCAAACCGGCGGGGCCGCTGTTTTTCTGCCGGGGCGGCGGCACGGGCGGCGCGGTAAAAGCGGGTACCGCCCGATGGAAAACCGCGTCCGCACGCCGGCCTGGGACGGGCCGAAACCAAGCATACTGCCGGAGCGCCGCGGTACGCTTTGGCGCCGGCCGCCCCGGCACGGGCAAAAAATTTCCCATAAATTATTGACAAACGATAATTCACCTGGTAGAATCATGGCACGTAGATTATTGTTTTGCGATAATTCAAGTGCGACGCTGCCTGTAAAGCAGTACGCACATGCCGAAAGGAGCATTCCCTATGACTGTACGCAGCAAACTGTTTTACCCGCTGCTGGCGCTGGAGGGTGCAGGCTGCGCGGCGCTGGCCGTCTGGTACAGCGGCCGCCCTGCCGCCGGCTGGCTGCCGGCGCTTCTCGCGTTTCCGCTGGAGCCGCTGGGTGCGGGGCTGCGCGCCCTTTCGCTGCGCGGCGGCGCGGCCAACTCGGCGGCCTGGGCGCTGTATTTTGCGGTCTGTCTGCTGCCGCTGGGCGGTGCGCTGGCCCAGCGGCGGCGCGGCCGCTGGGGGCTCGAAAGCTGGCTGTTGGTGCTGCTTTCGGCCCTGCTGTTCCCCCTTATATACGGCATGGTCAACCCCGGGCTGTTGGGCCGGTGGTTTCCCTTCCCCGTCGATTCGGCCTGGGCCGGGGCGGTGTGCGGCAGCGCCGTGTGGTGCTGCCTGATCGCCTGGGCGCTGCTGCGGCTGGTGCGGGTGCTGCCGGCGTGCAGCACCGCCGCGCTGCAGCAGGGACTGCAGCTGGCGCTGGCCGGGCTGGATGTACTGCTGGTGGCACAGGTCTGCGGCATCGATCTGGCCGCTCTGCTGGGCCGGCTGGCCCAGCTGGCCCAGGGCAACACAGCGCTTTCGGCGCGGCAGCTTGCACCCACCCAGATCTTTTTGTGGCTGCATTTTCTGGCCGAAGCCCTGCCCTGCGTGTTTGTGCTGGCGGCGACCCGCCAGGCGCACGCTTTGCTGGACGCCGCCCACACGGACCGGTACAGCGAAGCCACTTTGGCGGCCGCCGGCCGGCTGGCGCGGCTGTGCGGCCGACTGGTAACTGCCGCGCTGCTGACCTGGCTGGCCTTTTCGCTGGCGCAGCTTGCGTTTGCGCCGGTGCTGTACCGGCTGGACAGCATGCTGTATCTGCCGCTGGACGGGGTGATCCTGCTGCTGGCAGCGCTGGTATGGGCGCGCTGGATGGCGGAGGGCAAGGCGCTGAAGGACGAAAACGAGGGCTTTATTTAAGGAGGTGGGCCGCATGGCGATCCGGGTCTGCCTGGACCAGGTGCTGCGGGAGCGCGGCATGACCGCCAAAGAGCTGTGCGCCAAAGTGGGCATTACCGAGGCGAACCTTTCGATCCTGCGCAGCGGCAAAGCCAAAGGCGTGCGCTTTGCCACCATCAACCGCATCTGCTATTTTTTGCAGTGCGATGTGGGTGACATTCTGAAATTCGACGGAAATTTGGAGGAACCAGACGATGAAACATAACCACAGCCACAGAAACCCTGTTTTTCCGGTTTGCGCTGCGCTGTTGGCGTGTGCCGCGCTGGTGCTTTTGCTGACCGGGTGCGCCAACCTGGCGCTGCCGGACGCCGCCCAAGCCCCCGCCGGAGAGGACCGGCTGACAGGGGTGTTCGTCACGCCCGAGCATCTGGAGCTCTGTGACTGGGACGCCTGGCTGCAGGATAACGCCTCCCGGCTGGGCGGCGGCACGCTGACCGCCCAGGGCGAGGAATACGAGCGCCGCCTGTACGCCGAACAGGAAGAAGAAGCCGATGGCCGCATCCGGGTAACCTTCCCCGGTGTGGAGGGCTGGCTGTACCTGAACACGCCTGCTGCCACACAGACAGACGAAAACGGCGAACGGTACTATGCCTCCGAAAGTTCAGCCTATGACTGCGGGCTGTATGCGGCGGGGGTAAACGTTCTGTGCAACGACACAGGCGATACCTTTGAATATAACGCCATTCTGTATTATGTGCTGGAGAGCGGCCAGCCGGAGGGAGCATCGGCTGCGTTTTATGTAAACCCCGTCTACCGCACGGCGGATGGGCAGCTTTACCTGACCGCCGGCCATGGCATATCGACCAATCAAGACGGCGAGGGCGGCAGCTTCAGCCAAAGCGTTTCCCAGACCTTTACCGAAACCGTCAACGGCGAAAGCAGCTCCGAGACCGTCAAATTCACGGCTTCCTTTACGGGCCTGTACCCTGCGCAGCAATACCGCTTTGTGCAGCTGGACGCCGCCGGCCGGCTGCTTTGCGCGGCCGAATACGCCCCCGATGCCCTGCCCGAAACGCTGGAACTGGCGGCACACGCCGACTGCCTGCTGGTGGAGCGGTCTTACACCGACGCGGGCGGAACCAGCCATACGGCCCGCGCCTGCTACGACCGCAGCGAGGGCTTTGTCAACGGCAGCCTGTGGCCGGACGGCAGCCGCTTCAACTACACCGACGATGCCGGCGTACACATCCAGTTGATGCTCCCCGCCGGTGACGGCAGCTTTGCGCTGCACAGCGTCACATTGCAGCAAACACAGCCCTGAGTTGCCCGACGCCAGTCGGAACGCCCCGGCCCTTGCGGCGGGGCGCTTTTCTTGCGCGGGCGGTTGTGGTATACTGAATTGATCCCTTTAACCCGCCGGGCAGAGCGCGGCCCGCCGCACCCGCCCGATCAAACCACAAGGACGTGACCCACTATGGAACATGGATTCATCAGATCCGCCGCTGTCAGCTGCGCACTGCGCGTGGCCGACTGCGACTATAACGCCGGCCAAATCATCGCCGAGCTGCGCCGCTGTGCCGCCGAGGGCGTGCAGCTGGCCGTCTGCCCGGAACTGTGCATCACCGGCTACACCTGCGGCGACCTGTTTTTGCAGCGCACGCTGCAAACCGGGGCCGAAGCCGCTTTGAGCCGCATTTTGCAGGCCAGCGAAGAACTGGACCTGATCGCGGCGGTGGGCCTGCCGGTGGCGGCGGGCGGCAAGCTGTACAACTGTGCGGCCGTGCTGTGCCGCGGCCAGCTTTTGGGTGTGGTGCCCAAGACCTGCCTGCCCAACTACGGCGAATTTTACGAAAAGCGCTGGTTTACCCCCGGTAGCACCCAGGTGCAGGCCATCGAGCTGTGCGGCCAGGAGGTGCCGTTCGGCACCTCGCTGCTGTTCCGGTGCGAGACCGAGCGCAGCTTTGTGCTGGGCGTGGAGATCTGCGAGGATCTGTGGAGCGTGCTGCCCCCTTGCACCTTCCACGCGCTGGCCGGCGCCACGGTGATCGCCAACCTTTCGGCCAGCGATGAGACCGTAGGCAAGGCGGAATACCGCCGCCAGCTGGTGCAGAACCAGTCCGCCCGGCTGCTGTGCGGCTATCTGTACGCCAGCGCCGCCCACGGCGAGAGCACGCAGGATATGGTGTTTGCCGGCCACGACCTGATCGCCGAAAACGGCGCCCTGCTGGCCGAAGCAAAGCCCTTTGGCGCGATGCGGGCCGTTACCGAGCTGGACTGCCAGCGGCTGGAAAGCGAGCGCATGCGCAACACCAGCTTTGAGCCTGCCGCCGACGGCTATGTGACGGTGCCGTTCTCTCTGGAGCGCCGCCGCACCGGGCTGACCCGTTTTGTGGACCCCACGCCGTTTGTGCCGGGCGACGCCCACCGCCGCGCCGAGCGCTGCGAGCTGATTTTGCAGATGCAGGCCGACGGGCTGGCCAAGCGGCTGGAGCATGCCCATGCCAAAACCGCCGTGATCGGCATTTCGGGCGGGCTGGACAGCTGCCTTGCGCTGCTGGTGGCCGTGCGCGCCATGAAACAGCTGGGGCGGCCAGCTTCGGATATCCTGGCCGTGACCATGCCTTGCTTTGGCACCACAAAGCGCACCCGCTCCAACGCCGAGATCCTGTGCGGTGAGCTGGGCGTCAGCTTTACCGAGATCGACATCACCAGCACGGTGCGCAGCCACTTTGCCGACATCGGCCAGGATGAAGCCACGCTGGATGTGACCTTTGAAAACGGTCAGGCCCGCGTGCGCACGCTGGAACTGATGGACACCGCCAACCGCACCGGCGGGCTGGTGGTGGGCACGGGCGATCTGTCGGAGCTGGCGCTGGGCTGGGCCACCTACAACGGCGACCACATGAGCATGTACGGCGTGAACGCGGGCGTGCCCAAAACGCTGGTACGCCATATTGTGCGCTACGAAGCCGATACCGCCGCCAACCGCGCGCTGCGCGATGTGCTGCTGGACATTCTCGACACGCCCGTTTCGCCGGAGCTGCTGCCCGCCAAGGACGGCGAGATCGCCCAAAAGACCGAGGACCTGGTGGGCCCGTACGAGCTGCATGATTTTTATTTGTACCATGTGCTGCGCTTTGGCTTTGG
The DNA here is from genome assembly GCA_945982465.1 of uncultured Faecalibacterium sp. Lineage (GTDB taxonomy): Bacteria > Bacillota > Clostridia > Oscillospirales > Ruminococcaceae > Faecalibacterium. The sequence continues at coordinate 11,934 of CAMFSB010000008.1, forward strand.
CCCGGCCAAGATCTTCCGGCTGGCGCAGGCCGCCTTTGCCGGCCGGCCCGAATACCCGGACGAAGTGCTGTACAAATGGCTGCGCAACTTCTACTGGCGCTTCTTCGCCCAGCAGTTCAAGCGCAGCTGCCTGCCCGACGGGCCGAAGATCGGCTCGGTGACGCTGTCGCCCCGGGGCGACTGGCGCATGCCCAGCGACGCGGCCGTGGCCCTGTGGCTGGCCGAGCTGGAGCAGCTGCCGCACTGAGCCGCGCCCTGTAACGAAAGGACTCCATGAACAAAAAAGCACTCAAACAAAACCTGATCTTTACCGCAGTGATCCTGGCCGCAGCGCTGGGGCTTTTGCTGCTGCGCCGCTGGAATGCCGCCCAAACCGCCGGCCTGCCCGTGTACGCCCAGCTGATCTACGGCGAGGCCAATACCACGGTGGACATCCCGCTGGATGAGGACGGCCGGTACGATGTGGATACCGGCGTGTACACTGTCCATCTGGAGGTAAAGGACGGCGCCGTCCGCTTTGTGGATTCGCCCTGCCCGGATCACATCTGTGAGCATTACGGCTTTCTCTCGCAGGCTGACCAGCAGGCCGTGTGCATGCCCGCGCGGGCCGTGCTGATGATCGTGCCCAAAGAGGGCTGAATGCCCCACCCTGGCCGGGCAAAGGCGCGGTCCGGCGGCTTTGTCCCCGCCGGGGCGGGCCGTTTCCTCTGCGAAAGCTGCCTTATACAACACAAAAAACCGCCGCCCGCGGCACGCTGTCAACCCCAAGCCAAGGGGGAGCAGCAGGCCGCAGGCGGCGGTTTTGCCGCTGCGAACGCCCGGTTTATTTGAATGCGCCCGGGTGCTGCCGCACCAGGGCCATCAGCCCCACCAGATTTTTCATATACCCGGTGTGCGGGCTTTTGAACGCCCAGTAGTATACCACGGCAAATACCTCGCGCAGGTAGCACGGCAGGATCTGCGTCAAGGGCAGGCTGGCCGCCAGCGGCTGCGCCCTGGCAAAACTTGCCGCGGCCGTGTATTAGCCCGCCCGGTAGCAGTGGAAACATTTGGTCACATACACCGCCGGTTCACCGGCGTCAATGCCCCGCCGGGCCAATAGCTCCTTTGCAAAGGCAAAATTTTCCTCGGTGGAGGTGCTTTGCTCCTCGCACAAAATCTGGCCGGCCGGCACGCCGCGCTGCACCAGCCAGCGGCGCATGGCCTCGGCCTCGGCAATGTCCTCGCCGGGGCCTTGCCCGCCGCATACCACCAGCACGGCGTCGGGGTTCTGCACATGGTATTGGTACGCGGCCTCCAGCCGGTATTCCAGCACGCGGCTGGGCGTTTCGCCGTGAACGGCGCACCCCAGCACCACCACGGCCCGCGCGTCCCGGGCCGGGGCCGCGGCCCACTGCCCGCGCAGGATGACCCCCAGCACGAATACAAAAAACGTGCAGCCGGCTGCCAAAAGCCCCAGCGCCACCCGCCCGGCAATGGTATGGAGCAAAAACGCATCCACCTGCCGCCAGAACAGGGTATACAGCACACACACCGCCGTCAGCAGCCACACCAGCAGGTTGCCGAAGTTGTAGTTGGTGGCAGCGGCATACCACACACTTACGGCCGCCAGCAGCGCCGAAAGCGCGCACAGCACGATCTGCTTCATCACCGGTCCTCCCGGCGTGCCCCGCCCGCCGCGTGCGCGGCGCCTTGCAGCGTTCACCGGGCGATCTCCCGCCAAACGCTTTCGCCGTCCAGCGCGGGGGCGCTCACGCCCAGCGCCTCGCACACGGTGGCCGCAATGGTGCCAAAGCCCAGGCGGGTGCCCAGGTCCACCCCGGCCTTTACGCCCGGGCCGCAGATCAGGTACGGCACATACTCGCGGGTATGGTCGGTGGTTTTGGTATAGCCGGGGTCGCAGCCGTGGTCGGCGGTGATCATCAGCACATCACCCTGCCGCATGCCGGGGATGAAATCCGCCAGAAAGCGGTCAAACTCCGACGCCGCGGCCGCGTAGCCCGCTTTATCGCGCCGGTGGCCGTACAGCATGTCAAAATCCACCAGATTGATAAACGCCAGGCCCTCAAAATCCCGCGTCTGCAGCGCCTTCGTAAACGCGATGCCATTGGTGTTGCCGGTGGTCTTGATCTTTTCGGTCACGCCCTCGCCGTCAAAGATATCGTAGATCTTGCCCACGGCGATCACATCCCGGCCAGCGGCTTTCAGCACGTCCAGCATGGTGGGGCGGGGCGGCTTCAGGCTCAAATCGTGGCGGTTCGTGGTGCGCACAAAGTTTTCGGCTTTATCGCCCACAAACGGCCGGGCGATCACACGGCCCACGCCCCATTCGCCCTTGAGCATGTCGCGGGCGGCCTGGCAGTATTCGTACAGCTGGGGCACCGGCACCAGCGCTTCGTTGGCCGCCACCTGAAATACGCTGTCGGCGCTGGTATACACGATCAGCGCGTTCTCGCGCATGGCCTGCTCGCCGTAATCCTTCAGCACCTGCGTGCCGGAATAGGGCTTGTTGCACAGCACCTTTTTGCCGGTTTTGCGCTCAAATTCCGCGATCAATTCCGGCGGGAAGCCGTCCGGGAAGGTGGGCAGCGGCTGCGGGCTGACCACGCCCGCGATCTCCCAATGGCCGATGGTGGTATCCTTGCCCATGCTGTGCTCACGCAGGCGGGCAAAGCTGGCGGCCGGGGCCGGGCACGGCTGGCCCGCCGTCACGCCGTCGATGTTGAACAGGCCCAGCTTTTGCAGCTGCGGCGCCGAAAATTCCGGCTGGCCGGCAATGGAAGCCAGCGTGTTGGTTCCCTCGTCGCCAAAGGCGGCGGCGTCCGGCTCGGCGCCGATGCCAAAGCTGTCCAGCACGATCAAAAAGACACGGTTTGCCATAGTGCATTCTCCTTTTTTCAGGCGTTCCGTCCGATTATTCTGCCTATATTATAATCGTTTCCGCACAAAATGGCTACCGTGCCGGGGCGGATTCATGGAAGTTCCACAATTTTTTTGTTCAAACCCGGTCAAATCTCTTCTTGCAGGGCCGCGGCCGTCCCGGTATAATTTATACTAGGGAAGATTTCGGATAATTTATTTGAAGTTCATCCATCCTAAACGATAGACTGCTACGATCTGCATCAGGAGGCTGATTACGATGCGCAAAACAAAAATCATCTGCACGCTGGGCCCCTCCACCGACAAAGAGGGCGTCCTGCGCAAGCTGATCGAAAACGGCATGAATGTGGCCCGGTTCAACTTTTCCCACGGCTCGCACGAGGAGCACAAAGCGCGGCTGGACCAGCTTTGCGCTCTGCGCGAGGAGCTTGGCCAGCCCGTGGCCGCCCTGCTGGACACCAAAGGCCCGGAGATCCGCCTGCGCGAGTTCAAAAACGGCATGGAAGTGCTGGAGGCCGGCCAGACCTTTACCCTGACCACCCGCGACGTGGAGGGCACCCGGGAGATCTGCTCCATCACCTACAAGGATCTGCCCGGTGATGTGGCTGCGGGCGGCACCATCATGCTGGACGATGGCCTGATCCAGCTGAGCATTCTGGAAGTGACCGCCACCGACATCGTATGCCGGGTGATCAACGGCGGCAAGGTCAAAAACAAAAAGGGCGTCAACGTGCCCGGTGTGCATCTGTCGATGCCGTATATGAGCCAACGCGACCGGGAGGATATCCTGTTCGGCATTGAAAACGGCTTTGATTTCATTGCCGCCAGCTTTGTGCGCACCGCGCA